>JAKARN010000034.1 GCA_021828425.1 Pseudomonadota bacterium
TTCCGATCTCGGCGATTGCCGCCCTGCCCCCGCCGGCCGATCGCTGGCGGGACCGGAAGGGTCCGGCCCGACTGCTCGTCCTCGGCGGCAGCCAGGGGGCCCGGCGGCTCAACCGGCTGGTTCCCGAAATCCTGGCCGGCTGGCCGGCCGACTTGCCCCTCCTCGTCCGGCACCAGACCGGGCGGGGGGACTGGGAGGCGACCCGGGAGGCCTGCGCGTCCTATGGCGACCGGGTCGAGCTCGTCCCCTTTTTCGAGGACATGGCCCCGGTCTACGGCTGGGCGGATTGTGTCCTGGCCCGCTCGGGCGCATCCACCGTGGCGGAGCTGGCCTGCGCCGGTCTGCCCGCACTCCTCGTGCCCTATCCCCATGCGGTCGATGACCACCAGACGGCCAATGCCCAAACGCTGGTCGACGCGGGCGCGGCGTGGCTCCTCCCCGAACGGAATCTCGATCCACCCCGGGTCCGGGACCTTCTGGCCGGGCTCCTCTCCGACCGGACCCGGCTCCTCGCCATGGCCGAGTCTGCACGGCGGCTGGCCCGTCCGGGCGCGGCCGATGCCGTGGTGGGCGAGATCCGTGCCGTGACCGGGAGGCTCCCATGATGCGGGGCGAGCGCATGGGACGAATCCGGCGCATCCACTGTGTCGGGATCGGCGGCACCGGCATGAACGGCATCGCCGAACTCCTGTTCAACCTGGGCTACGAAGTGAGCGGCTCGGATGCCCGGAAGAGCAGCGTCACCGACCGGTTGGCCGCGCTGGGCCTCCGGATCAGACAGGGCCATCACGCCGAGGCGGTCCGCGGGGCGGACGTGATCGTGGTCTCGAGTGCCATCCGCACCGACAATGTCGAACTCGCCGAGGCCCGCAAACTCCTGATCCCGATCATTCCCCGGGCCGAGATGCTGGCCGAGCTCATGCGCTTCCGGTACGGGATCGCCGTGGCCGGAAGCCACGGCAAGACAACCACGACCGCCTTGATCGCGAGTCTCCTGGTCGAGGCCGGGGAAGATCCGACATTCGTGATCGGGGGACGCCTGAACAGCCTCTCGGCCAATGCCCGGCTCGGCGGAGGACGCTATCTCGTGGCCGAGGCGGACGAGAGCGATGCCTCCTTCCTTTTATATCAGCCGCTCCTGGCCGTGGTGACCAACATCGACCGTGATCACCTCAATGCCTATCAGGGTGATTTCGACCGCCTGCGCCAGGCCTTTTCCGACTTTCTCCACCACCTGCCGTTCTACGGTTACGCCGTGGTCGGCATCGATGATCCCGAAGTGGCCCGCCTGGCACCGGCCATCGGCCGGCCGACCCTCCGGTACGGTTTCTCCGAGGCGGCCGAGGTGCGGGGAGTGGGAGTCGTCTCCGAAGGCTTGAGAACCCGGATCCGGGTCGCCCGGAGCGGGCGACCCGAAACCGAGTTCGTGGTCAACCTGGCCGGGCGCCACAATGCGCAGAATGCGCTCGCGGCCATCGCGGTGGCCGGGGTGCTCGAGCTTCCCGACCCGGCTCTCAGCCGTGCCCTGGAGCGCTTCCAGGGCACGGGGCGACGCTTCCAGTTGCACGGTGAGGCCCATTTCGGGAAGACCCGGTTCCTTCTCGTCGAGGATTACGCGCACCATCCACGCGAGATCGAGGCCACGCTCGAGGCGGCCGAACAGGCCTGGCCCGAGCGGCGCAAGGTCGTGGTTTTCCAGCCGCACCGCTACAGCCGGACCTTCGACCTGCTCGAGGACTTCAGCCGCGTGCTGTCGGCCGTGACCGTTCTGGTCCTGACCGAGGTGTATCCCGCCGGGGAACGACCCATTCCGGGGGCCGATGGCCGGGCGCTGTCCCGGGCGATCCGGGCCCGCGGACCCGTCGTGCCGGTCTTTGCCGACCGGCTGGGCGATCTGCCGGACCTGCTCGGCCGGCTGGTCAAGCCGGATGACGCCGTGCTCCTGCTCGGTGCCGGCGACTGGGGTGAACTCATTCCGATCCTGATGAACGGGGGGGCGTCGTCATGACGATCCGGCCTCCGTCGCGCGCCCTGGACGGCATCCGCCGCATCGCCGTGCTCGCGGGCGGTCGTTCCGGGGAACGGGCGGTTTCGCTTGAGAGTGGACGGGCGGTGGCCGGGGCTCTGGCCGGGGCCGGTTTTGATGTCTTCCCCCTCGATCCGGCCGAACCCGGTTTCGTGGAGCGCCTGCTTGCGGATCGGGTCGACTGTGTGTTCAACATCCTCCACGGGCCGGGCGGGGAGGATGGCACGATCCAGGGGCTCCTCGAATCCCTCCATCTGCCCTATACCGGGAGCGGGGTTTTGGGCTCTGCGCTCAGCATGGACAAGTACCGCGCGAAACTCCTCTGGCAGGCGGCGGGGCTCCCGGTTCCCGCCGGTGTGCTCTGTCCGGAAGACCGCCCGGCGGAGCCGCCATTCCCGCCACCCTGGTGTGTCAAGCCGGCGGACCAGGGCTCCAGTCTGGGCGTGAGCCGGGTCGCGGATCCGTCCGGGCTCGAGGCGGCTTTCATGGAGGCCCGGCGCCACTCATCCCAGATCCTGATCGAACCGTGGATCGAGGGCGGGGAGTATACGGTGGCGCTCGTGGGCCCGTTCACCCTGCCCTCGATCCGGATCGAGACCGCCCGTGACTTCTATGACTACGAAGCCAAGTACAACGATCCCCAAACCCGCTACCACTGCCCCTCCGGCCTGGACGCGCAACGGGAGGCCGCCCTCGGGGATCTGGCCCGGCGGGCCGCCGCCTGCCTCGAGGTGAGCGGATGGAGCCGGGTCGATTTCCGGCTCACCACGGATCAATGGCCCTACCTGATCGAGGTCAATACCCTTCCGGGCATGACGGGACACAGTCTCGTCCCCATGGCGGCACAGGCCCGGGGCTGGGACTTCACCCGGCTCTGTCTCGAAATCCTCGCCCATCGGCGGGGCGGGGGAGGCCAGCCATGAACCGGCGCCGCTCCCGCGTCGCGGCCCACCCGTTCCGTCTCCGCCGGATCGCCGGAGGCGCTTTCGGTCTCCTGCTCGCCGGATTGCTCGTTTTCGGGATCGCCGATCACCGTCTGCTGCTGCCGCCCGGACCCCCGCTCACCCACCGGATTGTCCGGATCCGGGGACGCGAGATCACGGTCGCCCAGGTGAAAGCCGCCCTCCAGTCCGACTGGACGTCCGGATGGCTCGACTTTCCGCTCAACCAGGCCGTGCGCCGGCTCGAGCGCATGCCCTGGGTGGCCCACGCGGCCATCACCCGCATCTGGCCCGATACGCTCGTGGTCACCGTCCGGGAGCAACGGCCCATCGCCCGCTGGCATGAGGAGGCCTTGGTCAATGCCCGGGGTCGGCTTTTCTACCGGGGCCCCATTCCCGGCCGCTTCCGCGCTCTCCCCGAACTGTCCGGCACAGCCGGCAGCCTCGTCACCCTCGTGCGGATGGAGCGGACCTGTGCCCGCCGGCTGGCCCGGGCCGGAGAGCGGCTCCATTCATTGATCGAGAACCGGCGGGGAGGGTTCCGCTTGCGCCTCGCGGACGGTCTGGAACTCCGTCTCGGTCGCAGGGTCGCCCGGGCGCTCGGGCGGCTCGATCGCTTCCTCGAAGTGGTCCGCCCGGCCCTGGGTCCCCGCCTGCCCCAGGCGGCCTACGTCGACCTTCGGTACATCAATGGCTTCGCCGTCGGTTGGCGCCACTCCACCCTTTCCGAAACGAACTGAACCGAGGATTTCCGCATGGCGAAAAAGTCCGACAAGAACCTGATCGTGGGACTCGATATCGGGACCTCGAAGGTGGTGGCCCTCGTGGGCGAGCGCACGGCCGAGGGTCGGATCGAGGTGATCGGCATCGGGTCCCACGCCTCCCGGGGACTCAAGCGGGGAGTGGTCGTGAATATCGATTCGACGGTCCAGTCGATCGACCAGGCGGTGCGTGAGGCCGAACTCATGACGGGCTGTTCGATCAGCGAGGTCTATACCGGGATCGCGGGCAGCCACGTGCGCAGCCTCAACTCCCACGGGATTGTCGCGATCCGGGACCAGGAGGTCACACTCGAAGATGTGACGCGGGTCATCGATGCCGCCCGGGCGGTAGCCATTCCAGCCGACCAGAAGGTCCTGCATGTGGTGCCCCAGGAGTTCATCGTGGATCAGCAGGGGGACGTGCGGGAGCCGATCGGCATGTTCGGGGTGCGGCTCGAGGCCAAGGTGCACATCGTGACCGGGGCGGTTTCGGCGGCGCAGAACATCGTGAAATGCATCGAGCGTTGCAACCTCTCGGTCCGGGGCATGGTGCTCGAGCAGCTGGCCTCCGGGGCTGCCACCTTGACCGACGACGAGAAGGAGCTCGGGGTGGCGCTCGTGGATATCGGCGGGGGGACCACCGATCTCGCGGTCTACGCCCACGGCGCGATCCGTCATACCGCCGTGATCCCGATCGCCGGGGACCAGGTCACGAACGACGTCGCCATCACGCTCCGGACCCCGACCCACCATGCTGAGGAGATCAAGCTGAAATACGGTTGCGCACTCGCCCAGCTGGCGAGCCCCGAGGAAACCATCGAGGTCCCGGGGGTGGGTGAACGGGCCCCGCGCAAGCTGGCCCGCCAGGCCCTGGCCGAGGTCATCCAGCCCCGTTACGAGGAGTTGTTCTCGCTGATCCAGCATGAAATCCAGCGCGCCGGTTACGAGGATCTCATCCCGGCCGGAATCGTGCTGACGGGGGGTGCGGCCAAGATGATGGGTGCCTCCGAGCTCGCGGAGGAGGTGTTTCATGCCCCGGTGCGCTGCGGTGCGCCGAAGGCGGTGAGCGGCCTCCGGGAGGTCGTCTCCAATCCGATTTACTCAACCGCGGTCGGGCTGCTTTTGCATGCCGTGCGCGACGAGACGCAGGGGCCGGGCGAACGCGCACACCTGCGGGACGATCTTGAAGGAGTCTGGGTCCGGATGAAACAGTGGTTTCAGGGCAATTTCTGATGCAAACCACGATGCGGGCAAAGGAGCGGAAGTGCGGTTCAAATCCATGTCAACAATGAGGTACAGGTCATGAGTCATTTCGAAATGGTGGATGGGGTGACCCAGGACGCGGTCATCAAGGTGATGGGGATCGGGGGGGGGGGTGGAAATGCGGTCCACCACATGCTGGCCATGGGGATCGAAGGGGTCGAGTTCATCTGCGTGAACACCGACGCCCAGGCCCTGCGCCATACCGAGGCCCGGCTGCCCTTGCAGATCGGCTCCAACCTGACTCGCGGGCTCGGGGCCGGATCCAATCCGGACATCGGCCGGCAGGCGGCACTCGAGGACCGGGAGCGGCTCCAGGAAGTGATCCGCGGGACGGATCTCCTGTTCGTGACCGCCTGCATGGGCGGAGGGACCGGAACCGGTGCGGCACCCGTCATCGCGCAGATCGCGAAGGAGATGGGGGTTTTGGTCGTCGCGGTCGTGACCAAGCCCTTTGCCTTTGAGGGGGCCCGCCGCATGACCATTGCGCAGAAGGGCATCAGCGAGCTGGCCAAGACGGTCGATTCCCTGATCACGGTGCCGAATGAGAAACTCCTGAGCGTGGTCGGAGCCCAGATCCCCCTGCTCGAGGCCTTCAAGATCGCAAACGGGGTCCTGGTGGGCGCGGTCCAGGGGATTGCGGAACTGATCACCCGGCCCGGGACGATCAACCTCGATTTCGCCGACGTGCGGACCGTCATGTCGGAGATGGGGACCGCCATGATGGGCACCGGACGGGCCCAGGGCGAGAAGCGGGCCCGGGAAGCCGTCGAGCAGGCGGTGGCGAGTCCTCTCCTCGAGGAATGCGATCTGTCCGGGGCGAAGGGGTTGCTGGTCAACGTGACCGTGGGTGAGGAGCCCGGACTCAGCCTGGGCGAGTTCCAGGAAGTCGGCGACTACGTCCGCCATCTCGCCTCGGATGATGCGGTGGTCAAGATCGGGACCGTGGCGGATCCCGCCCTCGGCGGTGAACTCCGGGTCACGGTGGTCGTGACGGGCATCAATGCGGTTCGCCAGAAAGGGCCGGTGGCCGTCGAGATCTCGAAAGAGCAGGAACCCCGCGTCGTGAACGGACCCCGGCAGCCGGTGAACTACTCCGACCTCGATCCGCCGACCATCAAGCGCAAGAAGCCACTCGCGATTCCGCCGACCCTGTACGAGGAGGAGGCCCTGTCGGACATTCCGGCGTTTCTGCGCAGGCAGGCGGATTGACCGGATCGTGGGTCCGTTTGCGTTCAACCGATCCGGGCACCTGTGGCCGGGCGGTTCGTGCCGGGCCGCTCAAGCGAGCATCCACGCGACATGAATCCGCCTGCCAGGTTCGTCACAGAGACCGCCCGGGAACAGGCTGAGCCTCCAGGGACCGATGACGGGAAAGACCCGGCGACGGTCGCGCTCGGCTGGAAGGGTGGCCTTGAGGGTGACAATACGAGGGCCGGTACGTTATCAAATCAGCAATCAGCGGCAAAAACTCGTGCAGACTTCGGCCAGTGCCAGGTGGGGAAATCAGCAATCACCGTGACCCCTCTTTCATGAAGCGTAGCGGACTACCCTAGCCACCCCTTGCAAGGCGATCCTGCCGAGAAGTGTCGTTCCTCTCGGCACATCTGCGCCAGCGCAACGAATTCGCACTGTCGGCAGAATCAACCATGGAATTGGGATACCCAAGGAGGGCAGGGCGCACCCCCGCGCCATCGTTCTATCGGTGCTCGGCCACCGGGCGCGGAAAGTCATGGTCCTTCCCCCAACACACTGTCCACTCCCGCGAGCTGAAGACATCTCGGGATCCCGGCGACCCCGTAGCGCTCGGGACTCGATTTTGAGCGCTCAGGAGTCATAGTCACCGAGGCGAATGAACTCGTGTGGCTCAATCCCCGTACCCTCTATCGGGCTTTCACGCCGGTTGGATGCAGTACCTTTGATCGGTGGCAGTGATGTGGAACGTGCAGTATTATTAATACCGTGCCATGCGGATACGAATGCCCATGAGTGACCTGGTCTCGCAAGCCGCTGCTCCCGGTTTCGAGGCTCGCGCTATCCAGCCGGCCCGGGAGTTGGGAGCCTACGAGGCCCTGTGGGCTCAGGAAGGCACATCCTTCAAGAAACTTGCGGATGTGTTCCAGAAGCATCCCGGATCGGTGCCGTCGGATTTTGTCCCCAGGTCGGACGCGGAGCAGTACGCCCAACGGGCGCTTGTGGCCATCCGGGCGGAGGGTGCCAGACACTTTGGAATCCGGGTCCACGGCGGGGGTGAGTACCCGGAGAAGCTGCGTGACGCGCAACACCCCATCGAACTGCTCTACTTTCAGGGGAACTGGGATCTGACCAATTCACGCTGCATCGCCATTGTGGGCGCCCGCAAACCGAGTGAGGAAGGTTTGCGTCGAGCGGCGAAGCTGGCTCGCAACTTCGTGAGGGCTGGCTTCACGATCGTTTCCGGATTGGCACAGGGTATCGATACGGTGGCGCACACGACGGCCATCAAGGCTGGTGGACAAACCATCGCGGTATTGGGCACGCCGATTACCAAGTACTACCCATCCGAGAACAAGGCGCTCCAGCGGCGCATCGCGGATGACTACCTGGTCATCAGCCAGGTGCCTATCGTTCGTTACTCCCGTCAGACATTCAACGGCAACCGTTTCTTCTTCCCTGAACGCAACGTGACCATGTCGGCACTCACGGAAGCGACAGTCATTGTGGAGGCGGGTGAAACCTCGGGGACGCTGGTTCAGGCGCGTCATGTGCTCCAGCAGCGACGCAAGCTGTTCATTCTGGATAGCTGTTTCCGCAACCCGGCGTTGACATGGCCGGCGAAGTATCTGGAACGCGGTGCAATTCGCGTCATCGACTTTGACGAAGTCATGCAACACCTTGCTTCCTGACCGACTGACGCTGATTGACGAGACCAGTCGAGGGGATCATGTTTACCTTGAAGAGGGCGATCAATGCTACTTCATCGGGAGGTGTACTTGTAACCTCGGAGCGTTCAGTTGGGGCGGAATTCTCGCGATTGCCACCATTGCGGGGACCGCTTTCGGGGTCCGTATTCTGGATACGCCAGTAAAGGTGGACACACGGGGTTTTCGTTTGGGCTGGACGTGGGGTTGCCGGTCCTGCTAGGAGCCTATTGAGGAAACACCTCCTGTGGCCCCCCCCGGACCAGAGCCCATGGGCTTCCGCCAGTGGGTGTGATAACATTCAAAACCCTGCCCGGAAGAGGCGGGAACCGCCTGGGTCCTGCTCCGCCCGGTCGGGTCACAGGGCCTTTCGATCCGTTCGAGGACCACACGCATGCTTCAGCAACGTACGCTCCGCAACAGCATCAAGGCCACCGGCGTCGGGCTTCATACGGGAGTCAAGGTCTACATGTGCCTCAGGCCCGCCGCGCCCAATACCGGGATCCGCTTCCGGCGGGTTGACCTCCCGGAACCGGTCGAAATTCCGGCGAGCGGCTTGCAGGTCGGCGAGACGACGCTCGGGACCACCCTGGTCCACGACTCCGCCAAGGTTGCCACGGTGGAGCATCTCATGGCGGCCTTTGCCGGTCTCGGGATCGACAATGCCTATGTCGATCTCAGCGCGCCCGAAGTGCCGATCATGGACGGCAGCGCCGGACCCTTCGTTTTTCTGATCCAGTCGGCCGGGATCGAACTCCAGCCCGTGCCCAAGAAGTTCATCCGCCTGCTCAAGCCCCTCGAAGCCCGCCAGGAGGACAAGTGGGCGCGTCTCGAGCCCTACGACGGCTTTCGCGTGAGTGTCGAGATCGACTTTGACCATCCGGTTTTCCGCCGGCACTCGCAGCAGGCCACCATCGATTTTTCAACGACCTCGTTTGTGAAGGAAATCAGCCGGGCCCGGACTTTCGGCTTCCTCCGGGATCTCGAGCTCCTGCGCATGCGCCAGCTCTCGCTCGGGGCCTCACTGGACAATGCCATTGCCATTGACGACTACCGGGTGCTGAACGAGGACGGGCTGCGTTACGAGGACGAGTTCGTCAAGCACAAGATTCTCGATGCGATCGGGGACCTCTATCTTCTGGGGCATGGCCTGATCGGTGCGTATACCGCCTACAAGTGCGGACACGGCATCAACAACGCCATGGTTCGCACCCTCCTGGCAGCACCGGAGGCCTGGGAGGAGGTGACCTTCGAGGACGGCGAGCGTGCCCCCATCTTTTACCTCAACCCGGCGCACGCGGTGGCTTGAAGGGCCCCCGGTTGCATTCCTTGGATCCGGCTCAGAGAAACCCGAATGGCCCGGCGGATGAGGGAGGGACGATCATGACCCGCAACTGGCGGAGGACGGAGCCCGTCGAGTGGGAGGCCTTCTCGAGAAGGCGGTTCTGCTCGAAACGGAACCGGGTCGCCCAGGCCGAACTGTCCGTGACCACGATGAGTGTCTCCCCGCTCCCGGCGGCCCACAGGCAGTGGGGGGCGAGTTCCGTCGCGAGACCGCTCCTGAGCTCCTGGGTCAGGCGGAAGGCGTGGTTCCCGAGGTCTACGAGAGAGTGGCCTCCGAGCTGGATTTCCCGAAGGACCTGGGTCAGGTCGGTAGGCGTGGGTTTTTCGCCGGATGGATCCACGGGAACGGTTCGTTGAGGGGCATGGGATATGCACATCATACTGGTCCGATCGAATGCCCGCTCCATCACCCTCCGGTGGAGTCGGCGGGCGGGTGCACTGGGGGCTCTTGCCGGCCTGGTTTTGATCGGCGGTTTCCTCGGGGTGGGCTACGAATGGGCCCGCTCCGGTGGATCCGTCTCGCCGGTGATCGTCGCCCACTGGCGCGGACACCTGGCTGCCGAGGCTGCCACGCTCCGGACCCTCAGGCGGGAGAACCGGTCGGAGATTGATGCCCTGGCCCAGCGGGTGGCCGGGCTTGAGGCCCGCATGAGCCAGCTCGACGCGCTCGGCGCGGTCCTCACCCAGCGTGCCGGGATCAGCCCGAAACTTTTCAACTTCAACGCTCCGGTTCCCGAGGGAGGACCCTCGAATCGATCCCGGGAGATCCCGCTTTCGGCCCACGAGCTGTCCGGACGCATCGACCGGCTGGCCGACCAGATCGGCGCCCAGCGGCTTGCGCTCCGCTCCCTCAACCGGCGGGTCGCGGAGACCCGTCTCCGGCGTCAGATCGTCCCCGAGGGACACCCGGTCCGGAGCTTTTGGGTCTCCTCGCCCTTCGGCTGGCGAATCGACCCCATCACCGGGCGGCTCGAGTTTCACGAAGGCATCGATCTTGCGGCACCGCAGGGCGAACCGATCCATGCAGTGGCCGCCGGGGTCGTGACCTGGGCGGGTCCACGCTACGGTTTCGGCAATATCGTGATCGTGAACGACGGGCAGGGTTACACGACTTATTACGCGCATTGCGAGAAGGTCTTTGTCAAGGTGGGGCAGGTGATCCGGCGGGGGTCCGTCATCGCCCTGGTCGGGGATACCGGCATGTCGACCGGCCCCCATGTGCATTTTGAAGTGCTGCGCAATGACCGGCCCCTCAATCCGGCTCCCTTTGTCTTCGCGTCGCGCGGTGGTTGAGGGCCGGTCTTCCCTCGGGTAGCGCTTCAGTCGTCCATCGGGAGGTACGGAGACCCGGGAAAGCATTTCTTTCTTCTTACAAGGCCTCCACCCCTTGCGAGCGGGCGGCGTATGTTTGCGCAGCGTTCCCTTGACCCATCCACGACCCTTCTCATGGGTCTCTTTCTTCAGCCGGGCAATGAGCGTCGCTCGGCGCACGCCCGACCGTCGCGCGGTCTCGCGGACGCGCAGGCCTCGATGCTTGATCTCAACGGCCTCGAGGAATTTTTTTGGCTTCTTCCTGCTTCATTGCCCATATCCACC
>JAKARN010000035.1 GCA_021828425.1 Pseudomonadota bacterium
GATCTATGACATCGAGGTCCTCCTTAGCGGATGCGCTGGACGCGGCGAACATCCGCCGCATCTTTCAGGGCTTCAACCTGGTCAAGGTGCTCCCAAGTGAACTCCGGTTCCATTCGGCCAAAATGTCCATAGGCGGCCGTTTTTTGATAGATCGGGCGAATCAGGTCCAGTTCCCTGATGATTCCGTTAGGGGTGAGATCAAAATGCTTCCTGACCAGCTCCACAAGGCGGGTATTCTGAACGAGTCCCGTACCGAAGGTTTCGACTGCGATGGACACCGGTTCGGCCACCCCGATTGCATAGGACAGCTGGACTTCGCAACGCCGGGCAAGTCCCGCAGCGACGATGTTCTTGGCGACATGCCGGGCCGCGTAAGCGGCCGACCGGTCTACCTTGGAAGGATCCTTGCCGGAAAAGGCGCCGCCGCCGTGCCGGGCCATCCCTCCGTAGGTGTCGACGATGATTTTGCGTCCCGTAAGTCCGCAGTCTCCCGCGGGACCCCCGGTCACGAAGCGGCCGGTCGGATTGATGAGAATCCGGGTTTCCTTGCGGATCCACTCGGCAGGCAGGGTCGGCTTGATAATGAGTTCCTGGACCGCTTGTCTCAGGTCCTCATTCGAAACGTCCGGGTCGTGCTGGGTGGAGACCACAATTGCGGTGCAATACTGGGGGACGCCATCCGCGTAGTAAAGGCTGACTTGGCTTTTGGCGTCGGGTCTCAGCCAAGGCAGTGCTCCTGACCGCCTGAGTTCGGACTGCCGGCGCATGAGACGGTGTGCAAAAGTGATCGGGGCGGGCATGAAGACGTCCGTTTCGTCCGTGGCATAACCGAACATGATGCCCTGGTCACCTGCCCCTTGGGCTTCGGGTGTCTCCCGGTCCACACCTTGGGCGATATCGCCGGACTGTTTCCCGATCAGGGAAATAACGCCGCAGGTGGCCCCATCGAACCCGACTTCGGAACTGGTGTAGCCGATTCCGGTGATGACCTGGCGGACCAGCTCATCGAGATCGACCCAGGCCTGGGTCGAAATTTCTCCAGCGATAATGGCCACCCCGGTCTTTACAAGGGTTTCACAAGCCACCCGGCTGCGGGGATCCTGGGCAATCAGGGTATCGAGAATCGCGTCCGAGATCTGGTCTGCGACTTTGTCGGGGTGACCCTCGGAAACCGACTCGGAACTGAAAATCATGGTGTTCGTAGACACGGCGATCCCCCCTCTGGAGAACGCCCATTATACCCGGCCTCAGCGGTTGGAATGGGGCGAAGAGGCGATCAGGAAGCGGGCCAGGAGGTTGATCAGAAGGATCATGAAGGTGATCAGAAAAGCAGCGACGTAGGCCAGAGCATGGGCCGAATGGAAGGGTTCGCCGATGAAGCTCCAGATAACGTAGGTGAGGTAGGCCACGGGTTCATGGATCAGGTGCCCGGACCAGCTGTAGTTGGACCAGCCTGCGGTATAGAGCAGTGGGGCGGTTTCACCGGCCGAAATTGCGAGCGCCAGGAGAATACCAGTCCCGATGCCTGGTGCGGCAGCCTTGAGCAGGACCTTGAACACAACTTGGTGGTCACGGCATCCCAAGGCGTAGGCGGACTCCCGGATGCCCGATGCGACTCGACGCAGCGCCAGTTCGGTACTTCGGACGATATAGGGCAACATGAGCACCGCGAGCGTAATTGCACCAGCGGCCAAGGAAAACCGCCAGCGCAGCCAGACGGTGAGGGTGACATAACCTACGAATCCGAGCACGATCGAGGGCACGCCCACCAGAACATCGCTCAAAAACCGGGTCAGGGTTCCGAGCCGGCCCTCGCCGAACTCGCTGAGATAGAGACCCGCCGCGACTCCAACCAGCGCGGACAGGATCATGGCCGAACCGGACAGGAGTGCCGTACCCAGGATCGCGTTTTTGAGCCCCCCCCCGACTCCCACGGTATTTTCGACCAGAATTTTTGGTGACAGGCTGTGGAAACCTTTCAGGAAGACGTAGAGCAGGATCTGGACCATGGCCACCGACAGTGCGACCAGGGCGGTACCGGCCAGAAACCAGCCGATCGCGCTTTTGATGCGTCGGTACCGGATCCAGCCGGATGAGGGTCGGGGGGGGAGGTCCCTTGTGGCCTGGCTCATAGTGTGTGTTCCTTGAGCATGCCAATCAGGAACCGGGCTATCCCATTGGTGATGAGGGAGATGACCAGCAGAAGAACGGCGATTTCTGCGAGCGAACGCACCGCCATGCCGGTCGGGTCGGCTAGCGCGCTGTCCAACTGGGCCACAATAAACGCTGCCATGGTGGAGATCGGACTGTAGACGTTGTGGGGCAGGTAGTTCAGTGCATTTCCGCTCACCATGAGCACGGCCATGGTTTCGCCGAGGGCTCGACCGAAAGCCAGCATGGTGGCACCCGCTAGGGCCGTTTTCTGCCCCGGGAGGAGAATCCGGGTGGCCACCTCGAAGCGGGTGGCACCGAGACTGATCCCTGCTTCACGCATCTCCGTGCTCTGGCTGCGCAGCGCATCGCGCAGAGTGGCCGTGATGAAGGGGACGATCATCAGGCACAGCACGAGACTCGAGGTGAGCAGTCCATAACCCGAACCGATGGGCCGGGCCAGGAACGGAATGAAGTGGAAAATCCGGGCCAGGATGGGAAAGACATGGTGACTCAGGAAAGGGATCAGGAAAACGATGCCCCAAAGTCCGAAGACGACGGATGGTATCCCGGCCAGAAGTTCGACGAAGAACGAGACGAAATGGCCGAAGCGATGGGGTACCGCCTCACTGAGGAAAAGGGCGGCACCCAGACCGAGGGGGAAAGCGAAGAGAAGAGCGATCAGGGCACTGCCCAGGGTTCCTGCCACCAGAAACAGAATGCCGAACTGGGCTCCAGGCATGACGGTCTCGCCATGGCGCTGGACGGGATTTGCGTACTGGTTGCCGATATTCCAGGTATCCCGCCAGAGAAAATCCAGCCCGTTGTAATGGATGGCGGGCCACGCGTAGAAAACCAGGAAAGCCGCAATAGCGAGCAGCACCAAGGGGACCAACAGGGCGAAAAAGGCCAGCAGACGTCGAAACCACATGGACTGCCTCATCCTCAGGTCCGGAAACGGGGGGGCTTCTGCCCCCCCGTTGTGAGAGGCCAGTTTAATGGATTTCCGCGATCTGTCGCTGGCTCTGGAGGACGGCCAATTTCGGCAGCGGTGCGAACCCAACCCGGTTCAGGAATGTGGGTGCGTTTCCGCCCGACGGAGCGATGGCCCAGTCGAGGAACTCACGGACGGCCCGTGCCACGTGACGGGAAGCCTGGTGATTTTTGACGATGACGTACTCATAGTTGATGATCGGGTAGGCATTCGCTCCCGGCGCAAAGACCAGGCTGATGCTCTGGTTGGGTGGCGTATGGGGGGCACGAGAGGCGACTGCTGCTTCAACATTCGCGTGGGTGAGGAAAACGAATTGCCCGGCGCGGTTTTTGAGCCAGGCCTGCCCCAAGTGCTCTTTGAGGATCGCCGAACGATAGCTGACCCCGATATAGGCAATGGCATACGGATTGGTGGCCAGAGCCTGCACCATTCCGGGGTTTCCGGTGGCTCCGATCTCTCCCCGGACCGATGGCCAGCTCACGGTGGTTCCGTACCCCGTGGACTTCATCCAGGCGGGAGTGGAGAAACTCAGGTACTGGGTGAAGATAAAGGTGTCACCGCTGCCGTCGCTGCGGTGGATCGGCAGGATCAGGTGGTGGGGAAGCGGCAAGTCTGGATTGAGGGCACGAATGGCGGGGGCATTCCAATAACGGATTTGGCCCGCGTAGATAGCGGCCAAGACAGGGCCTGACAGGTGCAACGGACGGTTGTTGAGTCCCGGCAGATTGTAGTTGATCATCTGGCTCGAAATGGCGAGCGGAATGTTGAGCAACCCGGGATGCAGGTGCTGTAGCGCAGGACTCAGGTAGGCATCCGAGGCGCCGAGCTGCACGAGATTGGCCGTGGCCTGTGCGATCCCGGTTCCGCTTCCGGTCGCCTCGGTGGTGATCCGGATCCCAGGATGGGTTGCGGTATAGGTGGGAACCCAAAGGTTGAAGAGGGGATAAAGCAGGGTGGAACCGGTTTCGATCAGGTGGATCGTCCGGGCCTGGCTCGGGGCCGGCCACAAGGCACAAAGGCCAGCAAGGGCCAAGGCAGCGAGGGTAGGGGAACGGACGAGAGAGTGAATCCGGAGTTTCGACATGGCAAGGCTCCCGGGTCAGTGAAAGGATTGTGAGACTGATCTCAGTGCAGCCTATACCAGAAATATGGCATTTTTGTGACAATCAGGCGGGTGGTAGACGGGTCAGCGGGGCTGTGGCTTTTCCGGGATCAGGGCATCGTCCATCTGACGGGCACGTACGAGGGCGGGCCGGACGCTCAGGCGGGCCCAGTAGCTTTCGAAGGCAGGACGACTTTCCAGGGTGCCGAACTGAAGGCCGAATCCGATATGCGATCCGAGGTACACGTCAGCTGCCGTGAAATGGGATCCGAGAAGGTAGCTCCCCCCCGAGAGGGCCCCTTCCAGGACATCGAGCGTCCGGTCGTAGTTTCCATATCCCATCATGCGTTCACGCTCTGCCGGGACTATAAAGCCCAGCGCGTGGTTGGATATTGCAGCTTCGAGGGGTCCTGCGCCGAAGAAGAGCCAGCGGTAGTAGGGTCCCCGCAGGGGATTGCCTGGAGCCGGTGCCAGTCCGGCGGCGGGAAAAGCATCCGCCAGGTAGGTGCAAATAGCCGCCGTCTCGGTCACGACCACCTGACCATGCTGGATCGCCGGAACCTTACCCATGGGGTTTATGGCGAGGTAGTCCGGCGTTTTCATGGAAGTTCCGTAATCGAGTACCACGGACTCGTAGGGGGCCCCCGTCTCCTCAAGCATCCAGCGGATGATTCGTCCTCGTGACTGGGGGTTGGTATAAAAGGTGAGTCGTGCCTCGGTCATGGCCTGTATTTTCGGATGGCGGGGAAGACCGTACGACGGTATAGGGAACGACAAACCTCGTCAACGACCCGTCACTCAAGGTTCAGGGAGAGGACCGGGAGAGTCTTGCCGGGTTGCCCCATCCAGTTGCATTTTTTTCCTGAGGGGGCCGATAATGCGCCCTTCCATGAGGATCCCGTCGGGCGTAAGCCTCCCGGTGGAGCCCGAGTCCGCAAAATCCCATGCCCAACCGTGCGAATACATCCGATGACCCACTAATCCGGGCTGCCGCGGGAGACTTGTCCTGTCCTTGGGCGCCGGTCAGTTGGCCCGCAGGTCCCGAGACCTTGCTCTGGCCGGATCCGGGCAACCCACGGGCAGCGCTTTACATGTTCTACCAAGTCGGCAGTGCCGATGAACCTGCTGCTCCGACCGGACTGGCCCATTTTTTGGAACACATGATGTTCAATGGTAGTGCCCGTTTCCCTGACGGGGATTTCGATCGCGTTCTGGAGGCGGCCGGGGGAAGTAACAATGCTTATACCACCGAGGAGATGACGGTTTATCACGAGCATTTTCCGGCTACAGCGACCGCCACCGCGTTCGCGCTTGAAATGGATCGCATGCGTACCCTGCTCATTGATGCTGAACGGGTCGACCGTGAACGGGGAGTGATCTTGTCCGAGCGGGAAGCCAGTGTGGAGAATGACCCGGTGGCCTGTTTCCTCGAAGAGGTGCAGGCGGTGGCCTGTGCGGGAACGGCCTACGCCCACCCTGTTATCGGATGGGCCGAAGATATTGCGCGCATCGATGAGTCTTCTCTCAGCCGGTTCTATAACCGCCACTACCGGTATGCCCGACCCACGATCGTTGGAGTCGGAGGCATCGAGCCGGAGCACTGGAACCGGCTGTGTGTCGATCAGGGGCTCGACCAGGCCCCGGACCGTGTGGCTGGGGCGAGCGAACCAGTACCCGTGGGACCGCATTCGGCTGGGGAGCGTCGGATCGAGCGTTCAGCTGCTGTTCAGTCTTCCTATTTGGCGCTATCGTTCCCCACTCCAGCGGTGACGGCTCCCTCAGCCTTGGCTCATGAATTGCTTTGGACGGTCCTGGTTGAAGGAGTGGCCTCCCGCCTTCACGCGTTACTGGTTGAACGCAAGGCCGAAGCCATTGCTCTCGAGGCTTACCGGATCGGTCATCGGGTGCCCGGATGCCGGATTCTGCTGGTCGCGCTGGCTCCGGGCAGACGACCGCAGACGGTCGAACGCACGATCCGCCAGGCACTCGCCCAGTTGGCTGATGCCGGCCCCACCGACGAGGAACGGATCCGGGCGATCAACCAGAGACTGGCTTCCTATTATCATCAGCTTGAGTCGGTCACGGGGCGGGCCGAACTTTTGGGGCGCGCCTGGACCCTGCACCGTGATCTTTCCCGGATCCAGACTTATCCGGGGCGACTCGAGGCTGTGGGTGCCGATGAAATCCGCGATGCAGCACGAGACGCATTCGGACAGGGTGGATGGACGGTGGGGTGCCTTCATCCTGACGGGACATGAACAGGATCGGGGTCAAGTCGGGTACCCTTCCGTCCGGGCTCCGCGACTGGAGGTCACTTGACGGGATTCTCGAAGAAGTCCTCGAACCTGGGATCGAGCTTGTCCTTTGCCCCCGTCCGGAGGTACCGCTCATCACGGTCACCTTTCTCTGGGAGGGTGGAGCGTTACTTGATGCACCGGATTATTTCGGCCAGGCTCAGACCACGTCCGAACTGCTCGTCAAAGGAACGAAAACCAGTGATGCCATCACGCTTGCCGCCCGTTTCGAGGTTTTGGGGGCAGATTTCGAGACCTGGGCGGGTCGGGAGTGCTTGGGAATAACCCTTTCGGCACCGCGCCGGGTTTTCCCTAAGGTTTGGGATCTCGTGGAGGACGTGTTTGAATCCTCCCGGTTTACTGCATCCGAGCTGCACAAGCTGCAGAAACGGTCCATTGCCGCGATCCGGGTCGCCAAGGATGGTGATCCCCGTTCCTTGCTTTCGGTCTACGCGGACAGCTGGATTTACGGCAGCGGGAGCCCCTATGGACATCCGGTCGGAGGGGACGAGATCAGTTTGGGCCGGCTTGAGCCGGGTTCCCTCCGACGGTTCTGGTTCCAGCATTTGCGGGATCGCAGAGCGGTGGTGAGCGTGGCCGGGGATTTCGATCCGGACGAGATCCGAGCCTCCCTGACCCGAATCTTTTCCTCGCGCAAAGTGCAAAACCCCGGCAGTTCGGATCTTCAGGTTCCAGTCGAACCCCCGATCGGTATGCGGGGTTTGTTCATCGACCGACCGGGTGCCACCCAGTGTTATTTTTGGATGGGTGGGCTGGGTGTTGACCGTCGCTACCCGGAGCGCGTCGGACTTGAGCTTGTGCAGTCGGTTCTGGGTGGCCGGTTCAACTCCCTCCTCAATCGACGTCTTAGGATCGAAGAGGGTTTGACCTACGGGGCTCACGCAGGGTATACCCTTCCCAGCTTCCGCGGGGTGAGTTACCTCACGTCTTATACGCCGACTGAGCGGACCCGCCGGGCTCTGGACGCTGCGTTCGATGTGCTCAGGCGAGCGCGGGAGGTGGGTTTGCTGGAAGCCGACCTCAAGGCGGGGCGTCTTTACCTCAAAGGTCAAGAGGCTTTTCGTTATGAAACCACGAATCAGTGGTCGTTCCGGCTGGCTCTCCGACGATTCCATCATTTGTCCCTGGCTGATTGGGCCGGGTATGCCGAAGCCTTGGATCAGATCTCTCCAGCCCGGGCGGGGGTGATCCTGCGCGAAGTCTTTCCCGCTCCCGAGGACTGTTTTCTGGTGGTCATCGGTGATGCCCGGTCGTTGCTGCCGGACCTTGTGGATCTCGGTGAGTGGAGCCTTGAAAGCCTCTCGTCGCCGGGTTTCGGCCCGGCTCGTCCTCAGCCCGTCGAACCGGTCAAGGTCTAGGCTGACCCCTCCGGATTCCCAGTCTGGTTCAAGATCCATTCCGATAAGGCTGAAGCCGGCAGGGGCTTTGAAAACAGGAAACCCTGCACGGCGTCGCAGCCGGCATTTTCCAGATGTTCCAACTCCTCGCGGCGTTCAATGCCTTCCGCGATAACCCGGAGCTCGAGACTGTGGGCGAGATCAATAAGGGCACGCACGATGCGTCGCGACGGTTCCTGGATCGGGAGTGGCTTAATCAGGGAGCGATCGATCTTGAGTGTTTGGACAGGCAGCTCCTGCAGGTAGGCCAGGGAGGAATAGCCGGTCCCAAAATCATCAAGGGCAGTAGAAATTCCCATGTCGCGGAGTTGGTACAGGATTTTTCTCCCCTGTTCCGGGTCGTTCATGAAAGTCGATTCCGTGATCTCCACGCCGAGCCGCTCGGGAGGGAAACCGGTTTCCTCCAGCGTGTCCCGAATCGATTGCAGGAGGTCCCGATGGGCGAACTGAAGGGCGGACAGGTTGATGGCCAGGGACGGACGGACCGTCTCCGGGATGGGCAGGCGCATGAGGTTCCGGATCGATTCGGCCAGCACAAAACGGCCAAGCTCGTGGATCAAGCCGATCCTTTCCGCCGTCTGGATGAACGTGTCGGGTGGAATCAGTCCCAGTGTCGGATGCTGCCAGCGCACCAGGCCTTCAACCGACAAAAGCCTGAGTCCGGGTAGGCTGAGAACGGGTTGAAAATGCATGATGAACTCGTGGCGTTCGAGGGCAAGTCCCAGATCGGTTTCAAGCCGTAAGGCCGCCAGGGTGTTTTTGGCGTCGGTTTGATCGTAGTACGCGAGATGGCGGTCAGGTGACAACTTGGCTTGGTCGAGTGCAATCGCAGCGCGCGTGAGTAGCTCGGCGATGGAAGTTGCGTCTCGGGGCGATTGGCTGATTCCCATCGCGAAGGAGAAACGAAAACGGTGTAGGCCGAGATGAACGGGATGCTGGCAAACTTGGGCAAGGTCTTCAAACAGGCGCTCGATGGAGTGTTCTGGATTGCCCGGTAGGAAGAGTGCAAACCGGCTGGCATCATCTCGTCCCAGGATATCGTGGGGGCCGAGATGGTGTCGGATATGGTCGGCCAGGTAGCGGAGGACAAAATTCCCGGCTGCTGTACCAAAAGCACCGTTGATGTAACGGAGCTGGCTCACGTCGATGAGCACAACCGTCGCCTCGCCGCGCACTTGCTGCCGCAAGGCCGTTATGCTTGCCTCGACCCAGCCGGAACGGTTGAGAAGGTGGGTGAGAGGATCCTCGCGGGCCAGGTGCTTTTGGATGGAGGTCTCATTGGAGATACGGGTCAGCCGGTGGAGGAGAAAGTAGACCGCGACTGACGACAGCACAATAAAAAGGTCACCCTTCAGGATTTCAACCAGGGTGCGTTCCGTTTCAGGCAAATGAAGGGTCGCCACGACCAGGTCCGAGAGGGTAATCCAGAGAAACCCTGCGGCAAAGTAAGTCACTGTGACGATGAAGGCGAGCTTTCTGGAGAGCAGATTTGATCTCATGGTCCCATCCGGTTAGGGAGGTGGTGGCGGGTGGGGTGCTGCCCGACCGCGGACAGGGTGGATTGCCCCCTCAGGGGTGTAATCTCGTTTTGGCTGGATCGGGAACCGCGCGGCCGTTTTCAAAGCGTGCCCAGAGCAGGCGTCGTCGAATGTGGCCATGACGACTAGTACTCAAAAGTCCGGTCGCGCCCCAGAGAGGGGTCCTCAGGGGTCCATGTAAGTTTCTGAGCCAAGGAACCAAACGGTAGGCATCAAAACCGAAGGCCACGAGCCGAGCCTCCCGGCGCTCCCGGTTGGGCCAGAGCCGCGCAATGGTTTGGCGGACGCCGTGCCAAGTGGGGGCTGGATCCAGCAACCAAGGCATTGCCAGAATATGCAGTCCGTCAAGATCGGGATGCCTGCTCTTCGGGACGTCGTCCCGGGACAGTCCATAAACGGGTACGCGGTTTACGCCGAAGTACTTGAGTTCCGGAAGGATCTCTCGGGCCTCCAGAGGTGATGCCGCGACGAGAATGAAACGGAGGTCGGATCTCGGTTCGGGCACAAATTCAAGGGGCATCCCCAGCGTGTCGGCCAAAGCCTGTTCGCGGATCACACTGGCATTCACTCTGAGGAGGCTACGGATATCGTGAGCGTAGCTCCGACGGTCGGGGGTATATCGCACGACGGACAGAAGCCTGCCGCCAGACGGTCGCAGAGCCGTTTTCAGGTCCGAAACCAAGGATCGACCCCAGGTCCCGTGCGGGACGAGCATGGCGCCGAACAATTCTTTCCTTTGGGCCAGCCGTCTCGCGATCTGTCGGATTTCATCCCCTGGAGAGAGTGAGAACTCATGAAAGGTAGCAGGACGGGCGGTTGCCGGTGGCAGGTTGTTCAGGGCGAGGACCGGAATTGATGGTTGCAGCCGCGCCAGTTCCGCAACTTGGGGGGCAAGCAGTGGACCGATGATCCAATCGGCTCTTTGGGACAGGGCCTTTTGGTAGGCTTTCCGTAGTCCGGAACGGCGACTCCCGGTGTTGTCAAAGAATATGCGGGGTGGGGTTGCGTTCGGGTTGGCAGCAAAGCGGGAGGCCAGAATCCCGACCTCGATGGCCCGGCCGGCGCTGGCGTAGCGGTGCGTGAGCGGGAGGAGGACTGCGAGCC
>JAKARN010000036.1 GCA_021828425.1 Pseudomonadota bacterium
ATCTCGGACAAAACCACAGGTCAGGCCTGCCTTGCACCGTCCTCACCCACCCGTGGCCATCGCACAATCCCTTGACATCCGCTCTGCCTCTCCCACCACACCCGCCGAAGAGGTACAACTGGACCTTCTCGAAGCCCGGCGCGACCTTCGCCACAGAAAGGTTCACCGTGCCATGCTCCGCTTCAGGGCAGCGCTATCCCTAGAGCCGCGGAACTCTACTGTCCGCCTAGCCTTGGGCGGACTCGAAATGCGGCTTGGAGACCTTCCAGCGGCCCGAGCACTCCTTTTGGCTGGGATCCGCCTCCCGGGCACCAGCAGCCGCGCCCGTGACGCGCAGATCAACCTCTTGGCCCGGACCGGCAACACGGCCCTCGCCTGGCACGAGATCCGGCGCCATCCGCCGGACAACCCGGCAACTCACCTGCATTTCCTCAAATTGGCCGCTGCCCTCGCCCAGTTGACCGCCCACTGGTCCGCAGCCGCCCGCCTCTACGGCGAGATCATCGCGAAACGTCCCGGCGCCGCTTGGGCCTGGGCCGGTCGGGGGATCGCCTTGGAACAGTCGGGCCGGGCCCGCCTGGCCCTCGCCTCTGACCGGCAGGCCCTCGTTCTGGGAGGGCTTGCGCCCACGCTTGCCTTCTATCTCGAGCGTAGAATCAGATTTCTCGAAAAGACCCTCCCAACACATGAACCGCCCACTCGCTAAACCACCGGAACGCATCCGCATCGGCGATCTCCTGATGCGCGAAAAGATCATTTCGGAAAGCGCACTCAAGACGGCGCTCGCCGAACAGAGAAAGACGGGGCACAAGCTGGGCCGGATCCTAATCGAACTCGGCCTCATCAATGAAGAGACCCTGCTTGACTTCCTATCACGACAGCTCGGGATCCCGCTTGTTGATCTCAAGCGATACCGTTTCCAGCCCGAAACCGTCCGGCTGCTCCCGGAAAGCTACGCCCGACGCTACCGGGCCATCGTGCTCGAGGACCGGTCCGATGACCTGCTCATCGGCATGGTGGACCCGACCGATATCTTCGCCTATGACGAACTCTCGCGGCTCCTCAAGAAACCGTTGCAGCTGAGCCTAGTCCCGGAGGGGGACCTCATCCGCGCCATCGATGTCGTCTACCGCCGTACGGAAGAGATTTCGCTCCTTGCGGAGGAAATCGGTGCCGAACTCAGGGAAGGCAGCAATTTCGACATCGAGCAGCTCGGACAGAGCGAAATGCTGGGAGAGCAGCCGGTCGTCCGCCTCTTGAAGTCTCTGTTCGAGGATGCCGTCCAAGCCCGTACCTCCGATATTCATCTCGAACCAGAGGAAAACCAGCTCCGGGTCCGTCAACGGATAGACGGCATCCTCCATGAACAGCTGGTCGAGGGCCGACGGGTGAGTCAGGCCATCATCACCCGTCTCAAGCTCATGGCCGGCCTCGATATCTCGGAGCGCCGACTGCCGCAGGACGGGCGCTTCAGCCTCAAGGTCAAGGAGCGGACCTTGGATATCCGACTCGCCACCCTGCCCACATCCTACGGCGAAAGTGTTGTCATGCGGTTGCTGGACCCGTCCCACGACCTCATCGGTCTCGATCAGCTGGGGCTTCCTGCCGACCTCCTCCCCCGCCTCAAAACGCTCATTGCGCGACCGACCGGCATGGTGCTTGTCACGGGACCTACCGGTGGCGGCAAGTCGACGACCCTGTATTCGATCCTGAATGCCATCAATCACCCGGCCATCAAGATCATCACGGTCGAGGACCCGGTCGAATACCGGCTACCCCGCATCAGTCAGATCCAAGTCAACCCCCGGATTGGACTGGATTTCGCCCGCATCCTGAGAACCACACTCCGGCAGGATCCCGACGTCATCATGGTGGGCGAGATCCGCGACCAGGAGACCATGGAGGTGGCACTCCGGGCCGCCCTCATGGGACATCTCGTCCTGTCCACTCTGCATACCAACGACGCACCAACGGGACTGGACCGGCTGCTCAACATGGGCGCCCGTGGCTACCTCATTGCGGCCACCCTGAATGCCGTGGTTTCCCAGCGTCTGATCCGCCGCCTCTGTACGGATTGCACCGAGATCCATGAGCCCACACCACAGGAAACAGCCTGGCTCGACTCGCAGGGACTCTCCGCCACCGACCACGAGTGGCGGCAGGGACGGGGTTGTCCATTCTGCAATAACAGTGGTTTCCGGGGCCGGATCGGCGTGTTCGAACTACTGGGGATCGATGCCCCGCTGGCCGACGCCTTGAGGCGCGAGGTGTCCACGGACATTGCCCAGACGGCCCGCCGCCAGGCCGGCTACATAAGCCTGGTCCGACGTGCCTTAGGTTACGCCCAAGGCGGCCTGACCAGCCTGAGCGAGGTCCTGCGCCTTTTCGGCGAGGTCAATCCCTTCCAGGAAGGCCCACCCAATGGTTGAGTTCACGTTCCGCGGTCGTGACCGACGTGGTGCACTCGTCACCGGATACCGGGAAGCAGAGGGTCCCGAAGCGGTCGCCAACCAATTGCTCACGGTCGGCATCACACCCGTCGAGATCCGGCCGCGACCGGCCGAACCTGACTGGCTCACCACCATGAGGCGCCTGTGGCCCGGTCGTCGGGTCCGGACTGATGAACTTCTTCTGTTCAGCCGCCAGATGCATGCCCTGACCCGGGCCGGAGTTCCGATCAACCGCGGGCTCAAGAGCCTCATGGATTCCACCCGGACACCGGCCCTGCGTGAGGCCCTCGCCGCACTGCTCGCCTCCCTTGAAGAAGGCCGCGATCTGGCCAGCTCCATGCAACGCTGCCCTCAGGTCTTCCCTCCGCTCTACGTCAGCATCGTGCGCGTGGGCGAGGCCAGTGGAAAGCTCGAGGAATCCTTCCTTCGCCTTCACGAATACCTCCAGCGGGATAAAAACACCCGTAACCAGCTCAAGACCGCGCTCCGCTACCCGGCCATCGTGATCATCGCCATCTCCATTGCCATCGCGGTGATCACGGTCAAGGTTATCCCCGCCTTTGCGCGGGTCTACGCCCAGTTTCACGGCGAGCTCCCCCTACCGACGCGGATCATTCTCGCAGTCTCGAACTTTGCATCGCATTACTGGTTTTTAGTCCTTGCTCTGATCATCCTCACGACCTTAGCCTTTCGGATCTATATACGGACCGAAAGGGGCCGCTACTGGTGGGACACCCTGAAGCTCCGCCTACCGGTGTTCGGGCCATTGGTCCTCCGCGGGGGACTGGCCCGCTTTTCACGGGCCTTTGCCATGAGCTACCGAGCCGGGGTTCCAATGGTCCAGGCCATGGGCCTTATTGCCCAATCGGTCGGGAACGAGTACCTCGGAGAGCGGATCCTGGCCATGCGGACCGGTGTGGAGCGTGGCGAATCGCTGAGCACGACGGCGGAGACCGTGGGCCTCTTCACACCCCTCGTCGTCCAGATGCTCCGCGTCGGCGACGAAACCGGTGCGGCGGACGATATGCTGGATGAAGTCGCAATCTATTACGAGGACGAGGTGGACTACGACGTCCGCAACATCGGTGCCCTGATCGAACCGATTCTGATCGTGGCTCTGGGCCTTGTGGTTCTCATCCTTGCCCTGGGAGTCTTCCTGCCCATGTGGGACCTGATCCAGGTCGTCCAGCATTGATTCCCCGGTCCACCCCTCCTCGTGCCTGCGCCTAGACTGCCCACCGACCGTCTGCCACGGCGACCCTTAAGTGTCAGCCTTCTTGAACTCTCCCTGGTTGTCATCCTGATCGGGATCTTCATCACGGTTGCGATCGACCGGATCTGGCCACTCCGGATCACAGCCGAGAAAACCGCTGTGCTCGAGATCCAAGGGGCACTCGAGAGCGCGCTCGGCATCACCATCGCCGGTCGGGTTGCCCGCGGAGCGGGGCTTTCCGCCATCGCCCGTCTCCAAGGGACGAACCCAATGCGACTCCTCGCCACCCCTCCGGCCAACTATGTGGGCAGCTTCGAGCATCCCCGTCGGCACCGGATTTCTCCTGGATCCTGGTATTTTGACCGGCGAACTCGGACCCTCGTCTACCTGGTCCGCTTCCGGCACCATTTCGAAACCCCGCTGACTGGCCCCAAACGAATCCGGTTCCGTGTTGAGCTGGTCTACCGTGGCAAACACCACCGCCCCTCCAGTCTCGCCGGTGTCCGTCTGGTCCAGCTCAACCCCTATCATTGGCGCGCCCGGTGATGCGCACGGCTGGCCCCGTCTCACCCGATCGCCACGCCTCTACCGCGCCGGGATCCCGGATCTGCCGCCTGCCGGACGGGGAAGGGGAACGGGGACTTGCAACCGAAGTCAAAAGGATATATACCATGCGCGCCGGCTGCACCGTCGGCCATCACCGCCCCGGATGTGCCCGGGGTCGAGAGCTTGCTCAAACAATCCCACAGGAGCCACACGATGCAAGACAGCCCGCTTCCTGAAGACGCCGAACCTCCCGGAACACACCCGGTCCAAGCGTCCTCTTCCCCTTCCGGTCTCGCCTTTGATACCCCTTCTTACGAAGTCCGGATTCCCTTCTCCCCGATCTTCCCTCACCAGCCCGCCACCTCTCCGCCCCATCGCCCCGCCACCAAGACCTACCGTCCCCGTTTCGTGACCAGCGAACGGTCAGAACGGTTCCGTGAACGTTTCTATTCCACGACCCCGAAGAGCGACTGGAACGACTGGCGCTGGCAGCAACGGCACCGCATCAAGACCACAGCGGACCTCGACCGGATCCTCCGTCTCTCCGCCGAGGAGCGGGCCGCCATTGAACGCCATGTCGGACCCTTGCCGTTTGGCATCACCCCCTATTACGCCTCCCTTCTCGATCCCGATGACAGTGCCCAGGCGTTGCGGCGGACTGTCGTGCCAGTACTCGCCGAATACCAGGCCACCTCCGGAGAGGCCCATGATCCCCTGGGCGAGGATGCGACCAGCCCCGTTCCCGGGCTGGTCCACCGTTATCCGGACCGGGTCCTGTTCCTGGTTACCGGCTTGTGTGCCGTCTATTGCCGCTACTGCACCCGGGCGCGTCTCGTGGGAGCAAGCGGGGAGGGGAGCCTCAAGAAGCACCAGCTCGAGGCGGCCCTGGCCTATATCGAAGCCACTCCCACCATCCGGGACGTGCTGTTGTCGGGTGGCGATCCCTTGAGCCTTGATGACGAGCGGCTGGACTGGCTGCTCGGCCGACTGCGACGAATCCCCCATGTCGAATTCCTTCGCATCGGAACCAAAAATCCCGCCGTCCTCCCACAACGCATCACCCCCCGGCTAACCCGCCTGCTTAAGAAATACCACCCCCTCTGGATGAGTATCCACTTCATCCACCCGGACGAACTGACTCCGGAGGTGGGTGAGGCGTGCGGACGGCTGGCCGATGCAGGGATTCCGCTCGGCAGTCAGACCGTACTGCTCAAGGGGGTGAATGATGATGTCGAGACCCAGAAGCGGCTCATGCAGGGGCTTCTCCGCATCCGCGTGAAGCCTTACTACCTCTACCAGTGCGATCCGATCTCTGGATCCGCACATTTCCGGACACCGGTCGCCAAGGGACTTGAAATTATCCAAGGACTCCGTGGACACACGACGGGATACGCCGTTCCAACCTACGTCATCGACGCTCCCGGTGGCGGCGGCAAGATCCCGCTTTTCCCGGATCCCGTCATTGGACGCGACGGGGATGACCTGCTCCTCCGGAACTACGCCGGGGGGACGTACCGTTACCCGGATCCTGAGGATGGACCCGGGCCGGCTCCATGCGCATCGGACTGACCTATGACCTCAGGGAGTCCTACCTCTCGGCCGGGCTTACCGAGGAGGAGACCGCCGAGTTTGATCGTCCGGAAACCCCGGCCGCCATTGGTGAGGCTCTGAGGGGCTTCGGGCACGAACCGATTGCGGTCGGATCGCTCCCCGCCCTGGTGGAGGCTCTGGCTCGTGGGGACCGATACGACCTCGTATTCAACATTGCGGAGGGTCTTCGGGGATCCGCCCGCGAGTCACAAGTACCGGCCTTGCTCGATGCCTACGGGATTCCCTACACCTTTTCCGGGCCACTCACTCTGGCTTTGGCTCTCCATAAAGGGCATGCCAAACACATCGTTCGGGACGCCGGGCTGCCCACAGCCCCGTTTTTCGTCCTGAAGAGCCGTGAACTGTCCAAACCCATCCCTCTCGACTACCCGCTTTTTGTGAAACCGGCTGCTGAGGGATCCGGGATGGGAATTGATCAAGGCTCTCGGGTTGATCACCAAGCCGGGCTTGAGCAGCGGATCCGGATGCTCCGAACGCGCTTTCTGGGCCCTCTCCTGATCGAACCTTACCTTCCGGGTCGCGAGTTCACGGTCGGCATCCTCGGCAGCGGTCAGAGCGCCCGTGTGCTGGGCATTCTTGAAATCGATGCTAGAACGCCGGAGGACCGGGCGGCTTACGGGTATCTGGCCAAGGAGGAATACGACACACGGATCGATTACCGGCCTATCCCTAGCAGCCGGGAGCCCGCTGTTGTTGAACTAGCCCTGGCTGTCCACCGCCTTCTCGAATGCGACGATGCCAGCCGGGTCGACATTCGTCTCGACTCTGGGGGCCAACCCCTTTTCCTTGAAATCAATCCGCTGGCAGGGCTCCACCCCCTGCGTTCGGATCTCGTCATCTTGGCCCGGACTCAAGGATGGTCGTATCCGAAGCTCATCGGGGCTATCCTGGAATCTGCCCTGTCCCGATCAGCGGCCGATGCTTCCGGCCGTCTGTAACCCATGCAGCGCCTGCTCATTCTCCACGGGGCATCCCAAGGACCCAACCCGACTGCCGACGAGGCCGAGACTCAGCAGGTCGCCTATAGCCTGGCCCGGCTGCTCTCCGGCCCGGACTGGTCCTGCGAGATCGCCCATGCCGACCTCAATCTCGAAAGGCTCCGCATCTGGCTTCTGAAATCCCCTCCCGATCTTGTCTTCAACCTCGTTGAAGGCCTTAATGGGCAGGATCGACTGGCCTGTGCTATCCCGGCACTACTCGAAAGTCTTTCCCTGCCGTTCACCGGCAATCCCACCACCGTCATTGCCTTGGCCGATGACAAACTGGCCCTCAAACGCCAACTCTGTACCTTGGGGCTGCCCACGCCTCCGGCCGGACCTATCGTAGATCCGGGGGCAACTTTTATTGTCAAGGCCCGTTTCCAGCACGCTTCTCTGGGTCTCGGCCCGGATGCCCGGGTAACCTCATGGCCCGCGGCCGAACGACTGATCGAGATCCAAAGCCGGCGTCACGGTACTCCGTTTTTTGCCGAGGCATTCATTCCAGGCCGCGAGTTCAACCTGTCTTTGCTCGAGACGGCCGGAGGGCATATCCGACTCCTACCACCGGCGGAGATCGAATTCCGGAACTGGCCGGCCGACCGGCCACAGATTGTTGATTATGAGGCCAAATGGGATCCAGAAAGCCCAGCCGCGCAAGGTACGGTACGCGTCTTTCCAAAGGGGGATGGCCCCGATGGTGCAATCCTCCAGACCCTTTACGGACTTGCCGGGATCCTCTTCGATCGTCTGGGTCTCGCTGGATACGCCCGCGTCGATTTCAGGGTGGATAGCCAAGGGCAACCCTGGATCATCGACCTCAACCCGAATCCCACGCTCGATCCGGAAGCCGGTTTTGCTCAGGCAGCCCAAGCGGGTGGACTTGGCTACCGGGATCTCATCGAGGAAATCCTCGACCAGGCTGCAAAGCGGGCTGTCGAGTCCTCCCCGCCCCTGAGAGGGTATACCGGTGACTGACCCTTCCCTGATCCGCCTTTCGCTTGGGCGCGCGGATATTGCGCCACTCATCGATATCACCCGTGCCACCGGCCATTTCGAAGAGCCCGAGGTGGCTATTGCTCAAGAACTCATGGAATCCCATCTGGCCCAGGGCGCTGAAGCTTCCGGCTACTTTTTCGAGATAGCAGAACATCCGGGGGGGGCCCCGATGGGTTACGCCTGTCACGGACCCATTCCAGGGACCATGGGAAGCCATGATCTTTACTGGATCGTGGTGGCTCCTGAGGCCCAAGGACGCGGGATTGGGAAACATCTCCTCGCGGCGGTATTAACCCGCCTACAGGCTTCGGTAGCAGCCCGGAAGCTCTATGCCGAAACCTCGGCACGCCCTCTTTACCAGCCGACCCACTCGTTCTACCGTGGCTGTGGTTTTACAGAAGTTGCCCGTTTGCCGGACTTTTACCGTCCGGGAGACGATCAGCTTATTTTCTGCCTGGATCTTACCCCCCCCACCTGACCTCCCGCGGGAAGTTCCGGGCTTCGCGAACGGTAGCCTTCCAGCGATAAATGGCTGGACACCCCCCGCGTCCCTTATCTATAATACTCCCGGTATTCTATGTAGATGGCTCTGATTTTTTTTTAAGACGTGAGAAGTTCTCAGCCATCTGTTATCGCATGTAGCGCACGCCGACAAGAGAGGTTGCATCAATGAAAAAGGGTCAGTCTGGATTCACGCTCATCGAGCTCGTTATGGTCATTGTCATTCTGGGGATACTCGCTGCAGTCGCCATTCCCAAGTTCGTCAACTTGAGCACTCAGGCGGACGCGGCAGCCCTTCAAGGGGTTGTGGGTGCGATCGAGTCGGCCAGCGCAATCAACTATGCGGCTGCGGTGGCCGGAAACCCGAGCGCGGTCTCAACCGCTGGAGCCTCCTGCACAACCGTTCTTGCCGGAGCCCCAAGTGGCATTCTCCAGCAACCACTTGATGTGAGCCAGTACACGGTAACGGGTACGATCACAACCGTAATTGGTACGGCTTCAGCCTGTACGGTGGATCAGGTTTCGACAGGGAACGCAACCAGTGCGGAAGTGATCGCCACCAACGCACCCTAACGGACCCTCACCGAGGAACCCGTCACGGGAGCTCAACCCCGGCAGTTTTTCTGTCATGGGAAGGGAGTCTCCAGTACTCCCTTCCCCCTCCGGGGCGTCACCTTGATCGAGCTGATCTTGGTCCTGCTGCTCGTTTCCATTCTTTCGTTTTTCATCCTGCCCCGGCTGTTCGACCTCACTGTTTTCGATGCCCACGGCTATTTCGATTCCCTGGATGCCGCCTTGGGTTTTGCCCGCCGGGAGGCCATCGCCAGTGAATGCCCGGTTGCCGTCGCGCTTTCCAGCACCGGCTACGCGTTGAATCAGTCTCCGACCTGCACGAGCGGTTCCTTCAATCAACCGGTCATCAATCCTGCCGTAGGGCAAGCCTACGCGGAAACACTCCCTTCCGGAATCAGCCAGTCGACCAGTCCCCAGACACAGGAAATCCTGTTCAATAGTTCGGGCATGAGCGCCGTCCAGGAAACCGTGGCCATCACGGGCGGCGGTTTTAGCGGAACCCTTACGATCGAGTCCGGCACCGGACTTGTGACACACTCACCCTGATGGCCGCCCTTCATCGCTCCCGCGGGTTCAGCTTGATCGAGCTCGTCATCACGATCGTCGTCATCGCAATCGCACTGACCGCGGTCCTACTCGCACTCGACCAGAGCGTGGGGGCAAGCGCGGATCCCATGGCCGTTACTCAGGCAGTCGCCGTTGGCCAAGCCTACCTTGAGGAAATCCAGGGCAAATCTTACACGGACCAGCCCTGCCCCTCGCCCTGCACTCAAGCCGACTACAACGACATAGACGACTACAACGGTCTCGTGAATGTTGGTGCAGAAAACCAGTTCGGGCAACCAATCTCCGGGCTCAGCGACTATACCGTACAGGTCACAGTCAGCGATGAAACGTTTGAGGGCGCCCCCGCCAAATTGATCACCGTCAACGTCACCCGGACCGCTCTTGCAAACATTACTCTCTCTGCTTTACGGTTTCCCCTGTAGGTGTGCGATGCACACGCGTGAGCCTCCTTCTTCATCCTCCACCACACGGGGCTTCAGCCTAATCGAACTAGTTCTGGTGATTGCGATCCTGGGCATTCTTTCGACCGTTCTCTGGCTCGTCATTGCGGGACCGGTTCGTGCCTTTTTCGAGACCGGGAGACGAGCCGCCCTGGTCGAGGAAGCTGGTTCCGCGCTCACAGAGATGACTCGCGATATCCGAGCTGCGCTGCCGAACAGCATCCGGACCACCCAGAGCGCGGGCGTGAGCGCGCTTGAATTGCTCCTCACGGCCGATGGAGCCCGTTACCGCGACGGGCCGGGCGGAACGGTAACCTCACCCACTGATATCCTCACCTTCAATGCCCCTTCCAGCGGCTTCAATATTCTCGGCCATTTCACCCGGCTGACCCTGCCACTCACCACCAGTACCGACTCGCTCGTGATCTACAACACCGGCCAGAGCG
>JAKARN010000037.1 GCA_021828425.1 Pseudomonadota bacterium
GGGGCGCTCGCGCGGGGCTCGCTCGAGGGTCTGGTGAACGGGACGCTGAGTGCCGCCTCCGGCGGGAACTTCGGGTCGGGATTCATTGGGGCGGTGGTGGGGGCGGTGGGGTATTATGAGGTGGGAGGGATCAAGTTCGGAACGGGCAGTTGGGCCGAGCCGGAAAAGGTCGCCCTCCTCATGACGGTGAGCGGGACGGCCTCGCAGCTATCCGGCGGAAGCTTCATCAATGGTGCCCTCTCCACCGCGTTCCAGGTCATGTTCAATGACGCGGGGCACCAGTGGAATAGTACAAGCGACGTACCGGGCAAATTTGTGATCATCGGCTCGAAGGACAAGGGGTCTTTTTCCCTCTACCAGTATCAGCTAGAAAATGCAAAGGGCCAACCGCTGAAGGGCAGCGGCTATGCAGTCGAGGAACATATCTCGGGTGCAAATGGTCCGGTCAAGACTTCCGAACAGAAGTTCGTCGCTCTAAACCATGGTGTCGCGACCGACATAGTGGGATACGCCCTTCGCAGTCCAAACGGGCAGCTACAGAGCGTAAAGCTGCCGGAAAACTTCTTCCAGGTAAGGACACTGGTGCAGACTTTCACGGTCAGCTATCAAGGGGAAGATTACACCCTGCCGACGGTATTTGAACATTACACGATGGCGGTTGGTGGAACAGCAGTAAACGATGTAATAAACGTAACAGATATACATTGAGAGAGAAAAAGAGGGCGTCAACATGAACATGAGAATCGTAGCATTCTTAATTGTGGTTCTCGCCTGCGCCCTATGTCCGCCAGTGAAAGCACAACGGACCAGCGGCCGGGGCGTGGATTCCTATTTCACTAGCAAGCGCAACGAGGACGCAGTGCTCAAGTATCTCCGGCCCGCACTCAGGGCTGGCGGCTACGTTGCCCGCATCTACTACAGCGGGCGCTGCCAGTTGGGCAGTGGAGGATCAGACATAGGTGCGTTTGTGTCGTTTCCTCAAATCCACGTCCGCCCCCCCCATAACCTAGGAGTCCTTGCAGTCAAGGAGATGTTCCGGGGGGATACCGACGTTGCCGTATTCAAGGAGCCTCACAAAATAATTTCGATAAGCCTTGGACACCCCGCCATGGCAATCCTGCGAACAAGAGTTTCTGTCCTCAAACTGGCTCGAATTGCGCAGTACAATCCGAGTTTGGTGATTGGTGCCATCGAGTCCGCAAGGGAAGTGAGGGCGGCGATGGCCAGACTTCGACTCCGTGTGCCGATAGTCCTATCAGCGCAGCTTATAGCGCTACCGGCCAAAGGGCTCCCCCACCTGCCTGCGACGATGAGGAACGTAACGATGGATCAGGTTCTCGATTTGGTTGCGCTGACTTTCAAGGGCATCGTGGTTTATGGTGTTTGCACGCAGACACAGGGCGGGGGCATGTATGACATCGATTTCACAGGCCTGGGCGGTACGATGAAATAGCCGGCCATCCGTGGTTAGCTGTTACGTGATCAGGACCCACGAATTCTACCCTTCACGAGGCGCGTACATTCTCGCGGACCAGTATCTCACTAGACACTATGGCCTGTCTCGGACTAGACAGGCCGGGAAGCGTTTGAGACCGGATCGGCGATCGGATAGACTTAGCCATCGGATCCGGCAGGGGTTGTATCCTGCAGCCGCCGGGGGATCCGGTTTCAGCGGAGGTTTTGACATGGGCGCTCTTATGAAGAAGTGGTTGCCGGCCACCCGGCTCGGGGCGGGGGTCGTGGGGGGATTGATGCTGCTCGTCGTCTCAACGGCGGGGAGCCCGGCGCGTGCCGCCGCCCATGTGGGCACTCTCGTTCCAGCCCCGGTCATGACCCGGCTTGCCGCCATTTCGCATCGGGGACTCTTGGTCACGCTGCCTCCCAACAACGTGCTCATGAGCACCATCGCGGGGGGACTTGTGCATCCCAACCACCCCGAGATCGTCTATGTCGGGGCGGACTACTGCCCCTACTGTGCCGCCTTGCGCTGGCCCTTGATCCTGACCCTCCTCCGTTTCGGGTCCCTGCGCGGACTCGAGTACATGCGTTCGAGCACGACCGATGTCTTCGCGGACACTGCAACCTTCAGCTTTTATCATGCCCGCTACCAGAGTGCCCGGATCGACTTCAGCGGCTATGAGACTGCAACCCGGACCGGCAAGCCCCTCATGACCCCGCCGCATGCGGTCCGCTCGCTCTTCAATACCTACGATGCCCCGCCCTTTGCGGTGGATGCGGGAGCCATTCCCTTCCTGTACCTGAATGGGCAGTACATCATCTCCGGCTCCCCCGTCTATCCCGAGATCCTCCACGGCGATAACTGGTCCGGCATCCTGGCGGCGCTCGAGCAGCCCGCCAATCCGATCTTCCAAAAGATTATCCCCGAAGCGAACCTCCTCACGGCGGCGTTCTGCCAAGGGATGGCCCATCCGCCCCGGATGGTGTGTTCGAGCCCGGGCGTCCTGATCGCCCGGCATTTCCTGCCCAAGTCCTAGATCGTCTCAGCGCAGGTAAGACGCCCCGTTCAGGTCGATCACAGCCCCCGTGGCGTACTCGGACTCCTCGCCTGCGAGGTAGAGGGCCAGGGCGGCCACTTCCTCGGGGCGGGCTACGCGGCCGAGCGGGCTCTGGGCGCGGATGGCGGGTCCTCGGGGACCTTCGAGATGGGGTTTGGCCATGTCCGTTCCGACCCAACCGGGCGCGATCGCCATGACGGCAATGTGGTGGGGGCCGAGAGCCCATGCGAGCGACTGGGTGAACGCGTGCAGACCGGCCTTGGCCGCACCGTAACCGGGGGCTTCGGGTTCACCCCGGTAGGCGCCGCGTGAACCGATGTTGATGATCCGTCCGTGGATCCCGCGTTCGGCCATGGCCCGGGCACACAGGCAGGCCAGGTGGGCGGGGGCGACGAGATTGACGTTCACGAGATCCTCGAAGTCACGGAGCCAGTCCGTCTCCGGGCTCTCCAGCAAGGGCGTGAGCCGGTAGAGACCGGCATTGTTGACGAGGATGTGGGGTCCCTCCATGTCGGAGAGGACCTGGCGGACGAGCCGTCGTCGCTCCTCCGCCCGGCCCAGGTCGGCCGGAAAGAGGCCGTGCCCCGATCCCGCGAGCGCCGCCACGGTCGCGCGGGCTTCCTCGGCCCTCGTGTGATAATGGACCGCGATCCGGGCCCCCGCGCGGGCCAGTTGCCCGGCAATCGCCCGGCCGATCCCCCGCGAGGCGCCCGTCACGAGGGCGGTTTTGCCGGCGAGGGGTCCGGCCGAGGGTTCCGGTTTTTGGGTCATGGGCATCGGGCTCTGGAGGAAATCCATGGGGCAGTGTAGCGGATCGGTCCGGGCGGGGACGGATTTTGGGCGATCGTCCGGATGAGTCTCGTCATTCCATCCCGGGGTCCGGCGCGGGCCAGCATCATTTTCCTCCACGGGTTGGGGGCCGATGGGCAGGATCTTGCCCCCCTGGCCCAAGCGCTGGACCTCCCGGAGTGCCGCTGGATCCTGCCCGATGCACCCATCCGGCCGGTCCGCCTGAACGGGTTGAGGCCCACGCGGGCCTGGTTCGATCTGGCCGCGGTCGCCTCCGACATGGAAATGGATCAGGCGGGGCTCGAAATGAGCTGCCGATCGCTCGAAACCTGGATTCAAGCCGAAGAGAAAATGGGCATCGGGCGGCAGAACATCCTCGTGGGTGGCTTTTCCCAGGGAGGAGCCGTGGTTCTGGCCTGGAGCCGGTCGGCCCGGACGCGACTGGGCGGACTGATCGGACTGTCCACATTCCACCCGGCCCCACCCGCCGGTCGGCCCGGCCGGGCCCAGTCCATCTTCCTCGCGCATGGCTCGGAGGATCCGATCGTGCCCCTGTCCCTCGGGGTGCAGACCCGGGAGTGGCTGATCGCGGCGGGTCATGAGGTCCGCTGGCAGGTCTATCCCATGGCGCACGAGGTCTCGCCAGAAGAGATGATGGAGTTGAGAGCCTGGCTGGTCTCGCGCCTGTCCATGGAGACCGCGCCCGCGGGTTCCGGGAGCCCCTGAGGGATCCGTCCATCCCCCGTCTTGCGCGCGCTCGTCGCGGGCCTCCGGGCGGGCCCCTCCGGATGCCATCGGCGAGGGAATTCACCGACATTTGCAATGCGTCAATCCGCAAGCTTGACAGCGCCGCATGAGCAGTGCAACACTCAGCCCGTCTGGAGACCATCCATCCATTTCTGTCAATTCCCGGGCACGACCCAGCCGGAGGGCTGTGCCGGTAGCGGTTTTCACTGAACGCCGGCGGGAGTGGACCGATGCTTGCGATCAGAAATCTCTGCAAGACCTATCCCAATGGGGTTTGTGCGCTGAGTGACGTCTCGCTGGACATTCCCAACGGAATGTTCGGACTGCTGGGACCGAATGGTGCCGGCAAGTCCACGCTGATGCGCACGATCGCGACTTTGCAGGAGCCCGACGCCGGCAGCATCACGTTGGGCGATCTTGATGTGCTGGCCGACAAGATGGCGACCCGGCGCGTATTGGGTTACCTCCCGCAGGAGTTCGGGGTGTATGCGAAGGTCAGCGCCGAAGCGATGCTGGACCATCTCGCCGTGCTGAAGGGCGTGACTCGCCGCGGGGAACGACGCGAACTCGTCGGCGCGCTGCTGCATCAGGTGAACCTCTACGAGGTCCGCAAGCGCAAGCTGGGCGGGTTTTCGGGTGGTATGCGCCAGCGCTTCGGCATCGCCCAGGCGCTGATCGGCGATCCGAAGCTCGTGATCGTCGATGAGCCAACGGCGGGACTGGATCCCGAGGAGCGCCAGCGCTTCCTCAATCTGCTGGCGGAGATCGGCGAGCGGGTGGTGGTGATCCTGTCAACCCATATCGTGGAGGATGTGAGCGAACTGTGCCCGCGGATGGCGATCATCGCCGAAGGGCGCGTGCGTCTGACGGGGGAGCCTCGCGAGGCGATCCGTGCGCTCGCCGGGCGGGTCTGGCGGCGCGTGATCGACAAGGATGCGCTGGCGGATTACCGCGCCCACATGGCTGTCCTGTCCACCCGCCTGGCCGGCGGCTCGACGCTCATCCACGTACTGGCCGACGGGTGCCCGGAAGAGGGATTCGAACCCATTCCGCCCGATCTTGAGGACGTCTACTTCGGGCAATTGCTGCAGGTTGCGGGCCCGAAGGCGGCCTGATGTTCCGCGAGATCTCCCGGTTCGAGCTCCGCCAGCAGCTCCGCAGCCCGCTGTTCTGGATGATCGCATTCGTGTTTGCGGCGCTGGCGTTCGCGGCAACGGCCTCGAATACCGTACGGATCGGTGGTGACATCGGCAACATCCATCGAAATGCCCCGTTTGTCGTGATCAACACGTTGGGCCTGTTCTCCATCATCGGCCTGTTCCTCATCCCGATCTTTGTCGCGGGCGGTGCGCTTCGGGACTTCGGTGCAAACACCGCGGAAATGGTGTTCGCCACCCCGATCACGCGCCGTGCCTATCTCGGCGGCCGCTTCGCCGCGGGCTGGCTGGCCAGCGTGGGGGTGCTGCTCGCCGTGGCGATCGGCCTGTGGTCGGGATCGATGATGCCGTGGCTGGATGCGGCCCGCCTGGGTCCAACGCCGTGGGCGGCGTATGCCTGGGCGCTCGGCGTGATTGTGCTGCCGAACCTGTTCTTTCTCGGCGCGCTGCTGATGTTGCTTGCGACATTGACTCGCTCGATGCTCGCCACTTATGTCGGGGTCGTCGGCTTCTTCGTGCTCTGGGCCCTGGCCAGCCTTGCGCTTGGACCGGGGAACATCGCGCACCAGACGGCCGCCGCGCTCGCCGATCCGTTTGGGCTCGGGGCACTGCATCTGGCGACGCGGTACTGGACGGCAGCCGACCAGAACAGCCGCATTCCGAAGCTGACGGGCTTGCTGATGGGGAACCGTCTCTTGTGGCTGGCCCTGGGCGTCGCCTTGTTGGGGGCGAGTGTGGCGCTCTTCAGGCCGGATCGGCAGGGCCTGCGCTGGTTCCGCCGGCGGACGGCAGCGGGCGAAAGGGCGGCCACGCCCGAAGCGGCGCCGCTGATCCTGCCGCGCGCGGGCCTGCGGTCCGGATTTTCGGCCCGGTGGGTCCAGTTCGGGAGGCTCGTCTGGTTCGATACGGCGGGTGTGCTCGGCAGCACGGCCTTCCTGGTGATGCTCGCCTTCGGCCTGCTCAATCTCACGGGTTCCCTCATGTTCACCGGACAGATGTTCGGCACCCCCGTATACCCGGTCACCCACCTGGTGGCGCAGGCCATCCAGCGCAGCTACCAGTGGTTGCTGTGGATCATATTGGGTTTTTACGCCGGCGAGCTGGTGTGGCGCGAGCGCAGCGTGCGGGTGAACGAAGTGATGGATGCCTTTCCATCGCCCGACTGGCTTCCGTTGATGTCGAAGGTTGCGACACTGGCCGTCGTGACCGTGGCCTTCCTGCTGGCGGGCGCGCTGGATGGCATGGGCTACCAGCTGGTGCACGGCTTCCACCACCTCGAGCCCCTGCTGTATCTGCAATTCCTGGGGTTGAGCCTGCTGGGGTTCATGTGGTTTGCCATCCTCGCGGTGGTGCTGCAGACGATGGCCGGCAACAAGTTCGCCGGGTACGCGCTGACCGTGGTTTACATGGTTGGCATGATCGCGCTCGCGCAATTGCACCTCGCGGATCACCTGTATCTGCCGGGCACCGCGCCGGCGGCGCCCTATTCGGACATGGACGGGTTCGGCCCGTTCTGGATCGGGAACCTGTGGTTTCGCGCCTACTGGTACTGCCTGGGCGTCGCGCTGCTGGTGCTGGCGGCGCTGTTCTGGATGCGCGGGAATCCCGGTGGCTGGCGCGAGCGCCGACGGATTGCGGCGCAGCGATTCCGTGCACCGTCGCGTGTGCTGCTGGCCGTGGCGCTGGCGGGATTCGCGCTCATCGGGGGGTTCATCTTCCACAATACCCACGGCCTGTATCGCTATCAGGGCCACGACGAAAGGCTGCGCCTGGCCGCGGACTACGAGAAGGACTACCGGAAGTACCTGGGCCTGGCCCAGCCGCGGATCACCGATGTCAAGATGAACATTGCGATGTTCCCTGCGCAGCGTCGCGTCGATATCCACGGACGCTACACCCTCGTCAACAAGCACGCCCACCCCATCGGCGAATTATTGGTGCAGCTGCCGGTTCCCGATACGCGGGAGTTCACGGTCGCCCTGGAATTCCCGGCGCACACCGCCGAGATCGCGAACGCGAGACAGGGCTTTTACCTGTACCGGCTGGCCCGCCCGATGGCCCCCGGCACGTCGATGACCTTCCAATTCCACGAGCGGATCGCCTACCCGGGCTTCGCCAATGGTCCGGTGGGCGAGCAGATCGTGCCCAACGGCACCTTCTTCGGCAATTGGCTGTTCCCGCATTTCTGCTACGATGCCAGCCTCCAGCTCACCAGCAACAATCAAAGGCGCCGGTACGGTCTGGGCCCCGTGCAGCTGATGCCGAAACGCTCCGATCGGGCGGCCCGTGCCAATACCTACATCTCCTGCGACAGCGATTGGGTGCATTTCGCAGCCACGCTCTCGACGAGTGCGGACCAGACGGCCGTTGCCTCGGGCCATCTGCAGAAGGAGTGGGTGCAGGGGAACCGCCGCTATTTCCGCTACGTGCTGGGTGCGCCGACCCTGGATTTCTTCTCGTTCCAGTCGGCGCGCTACCGGATCGCGCGCGAGCACTGGCACCACGTCGCGCTGGAAGTCTATTATGCCGGCCGTCACCCCTATGGCGTCGCGCGCGCGCTCGCGTCCATGAAGGACGCGCTCGCGTACGACACGACGCACTTCGGCCCCTACCAGTTCCGGCAGCTCCGGGTCGTCGAGTTTCCGGGATACAAGAGCTACGCCCAGACCTTTCCCGGTACCATTCCGTACTCGCACCGCTTCATGCTGGAGGATTTGCGCAAACCATCCGATATCGACTACATCACGTATGTGACGGCGCACGAGACGTCCCATGAATGGTGGGCGCACCAGGCGATCGGCGCGGATGTGCGGGGCGCGACCCTGCTGAGCGAGTCGCTTGCGCAATATTCGGCCATGATGGTGATGAAGCACCTGTACGGACCTTTGGCCATGCGCAAGTTCTTGAAGTACCAGCTGGACGAATACCTGGCCGGCCGTGCCCGCGAGCGCAACAAGGAGGAGCCGCTGGCGCGCGTCTACGAAAACCAGGGCTACATCGATTACGACAAGGGCGCGGTGATCCTGTACGCGCTGCAGGATTACATCGGCGAAGACAAGGTCGATGCGGCGTTGCGCACGTGGTTGGGCCAGGTTCGGTTCCAAAAGCCACCCTATACGGATTCCCACGACCTGATCGCCGACTTGCGGGCGGAGGCGGGGCCGAAGTACCAGGATCTCATCACCGACTTCTTTGACCGGATCACCCTGTTCGACGACCGGATGGAATCGGCGTCGGCGCGGAAACTCGCCGATGGCAACTACGATGTGACCCTGCACGTTTACGCCGCGGAATACGATGCCAATGGCATGGGCCAGGAGACTCGCGTCCCGCTCAATATCCCGATCGAGATTGGTGTGTTCGCGAAGGCCAGGGACGGCAAAGAGCAGGACGAGAAGCCGTTGTACCTGGCCCCGTATCCCGTCAAGGCTGGCGACAGCACCATTTCCGTGATTGTGCGCGGCAAGCCGTATCAGGCTGGAATCGACCCCTTCAACGAGCTGATCGATCGGGTCGGCAGCGGCCACCGGGCATTGGTGACGCTCCGGTCGCCGGAAGGACGTTGATGCGGAACCCCCGAACTTGAGGCCGCCCCTTCTGCATGGGAACGCAGCGGGTGGTCTCAATCCCTGGGCGAAAAACCGGACCTTTTCCCATTCTTGATCCGGAAACGGAAAACGGAACCGGACATGGGGGCAGCACGCGGATTTTCCCGTAAAATCAATCTATAACGGGTTACTTGAAGCGTTCCAAGGGCTGCGTTAAGATCTGTCGAAAATGAGATAAAACGGGTTCAATGCCTTCCGCCGGTACAGGCCGGCCCCGCAAACCCGGGGGGAGTTGCACATGAAGAACGAGAAAGAATACCTGGATCCGGAACCGCTCATGCAGATGGGGTGGTCTTTTGCGCCGTCACGTGTTCTCACGACCGCCGTCCAGCTTGGCCTCTTCTCCCTCATCCAGGCAGGGCACAAGACGGCGCCGGCCCTGGTGCGGGCCACCGGGGCTTCGGGCCGTGGCCTGGGATACCTCCTGGATGCGCTCTGCGCTCTCGGACTGCTCAGCCGGAACGGGGAGAACTACGGGCTCAAGGCGTTGTCCGAACGCTTCCTGGTGAAGGAGTCCCCGGACTACATCGGGGCGATGTGGGAAAAAGACTGGCTGTGGGAGTCGTGGGGCGGATTGACCCAAGCCGTGCGCACGGGGCAGCCCCGGATCCGGGTGGAGCAGGAGGCTCAGGCCGGACAGTTTTTCCCGGATCTCGTGCGCACCCTGCATGTCATCAACCGGGCGCCGGCCTCGCGGGCGGCCCGGGCATTGGGAGTGGCCGAGCCCGATTGCGGGTTGCGGGTTCTGGACGTCGCCTGTGGTTCGGGAGTCTGGGGCATTGCCTTCGCGCAGGCCAACTCCCGCAGCCACATCACCGCCCAGGACTTCCCTGCGCTGCTCGAGGTGACGCGGGGATACCTCATCCGTCATGGGGTGGAGGCCCAGTACGATTTCCTCCCGGGCGACCTGCGTCAGGCCGATTTCGGGGAGGCGCGGTACGATCTTGCGCTCCTCGGCAATATCGTCCATTCCGAAGGAGAGCATGCGTCCCGTGAATTGTTCGGGCGGTTGCACCGGGCGCTTCGTCGGGGCGGGCGGCTCGCGATCATCGACATGGTCCCCAACGCCGACCGGACCGGGCCGCCCTATCCGGTCCTGTTTGCCCTGAACATGCTGGTCCATACCCTCGAGGGCGGGACCTATACCCTCGAGGAGTACGACCGGTGGCTGACCGGCGCGGGATTTGCGCGGGTCGAAACCGCCGACATCGGTTCACACTCCCCGATGATTGTTGCCCACAAGTCCTGAACCCCGCCGGAAAAACCGCCATGCACAAACGGTGGAGTGGAAAAAGCGGATGGCCGCTCGGGATCATGGTGTTCCTGGCCGTTGCGGGCCCGACCGGTTACGCCAGTACCAACAGGCAGGTTCGCGATGGCCG
>JAKARN010000038.1 GCA_021828425.1 Pseudomonadota bacterium
GATCTCCATGTTTTCGCCGATTCGCCCGAAACCGTTGCATTCCGCCTGCTTGAAGCTGGAATTGATTACCGGCTGGGAGAAAGGCGCCTGCGTTTCAAAGGAGGGGAGGAGGTTTTTCCAGTTTACCGGTTGGAACAGGAAAGCCCACCAATTCATCTCACCGTTTTTGAGGCGGACGATATCCGGCAGGCCCCTTTGTCGCCGGTCGATGGCCGGCCCATGCGGAGAATTGGTCGCCGCGAACTCAGTCAGCTGCTGTTTAGTCAACCGGAATCAGAAGAAGCATCCCTTGAACCTTAGGACTTTCCTGAGCGCTGAGCACGTTCCACATAGTCGCGGCGGCTGGCTCCAATGTAGAGCTGTCTGGGACGACCCAAGCGCTGCTCGGGATCGTTGACCATCTCGCACCAGTGCGCTACCCAGCCAACCGAGCGGGCAATCGCAAACATCACAGTAAACATACTGGTAGGAATCCCGAGTGCGCGGTAGATGATCCCCGAGTAGAAGTCGACGTTCGGATATAGCTTGCGCTCGATAAAGTAGTCATCCCGGAGTGCGATTTCCTCGAGTTTCATGGCCAGATCTAGCAGGGGGTCCGGACGGTGGCCCAGATTTTCAAGGACCTTGTACGTCATGCTCCGGATGATTTTGGCGCGTGGGTCGTAATTCTTGTAAACCCGGTGTCCAAAGCCCATGAGACGGAAGGGGTCATCCTTGTCCTTCGCACGAGCTACATATCGAGGAATATTTTTGACATCTTGGATCTCGGTCAGCATGTTGATGACGGCTTCGTTGGCTCCGCCATGCGCCGGGCCCCAAAGGCAGCCGATCCCCGCTGTGATGGCGGCGTAGGGGTTCGTCCCTGAACTGCCAGCGAGGCGGACCGTGGAAGTACTGGCGTTCTGCTCGTGGTCTGCATGTAGGATGAATAGCAGGTCTAAGGCCTGTGCTGCCACCGGATTGACGATGTATTCTTCGGTCGGGAGTGCAAACAACATATGAAGCAGATTATTGGCATAACCCAGTTCATTACGGGGATACACGAACGGATGCCCGACAGAATGCTTGTAAGCTGCGGCAGCGATGGTCGGTAACTTGGCGATAATCCGCTGGGCAAAGAGTGTCTGGCGAACGGGATCCCGGAAGTCCTGAGTATCGGGGTAAAAAGCGGAGAGCGAGCCCACGACCCCGGTCAGCATGGCCATCGGGTGCGCATCGTGGTGGAAGCCATTGAAGAAGCGCAGCAGTGATTCATTGATGAGGGTATGGTGCCAGATCGCATCTGAAAAACGATCCAGTTCACCCTGCGTCGGGAGTTCCCCGTGCAGGATCAAGTAGGCTACTTCGAGAAACGAGCTCTTTTCGGCCAGCTGTTCAATGGGATATCCCCGGTAAAGCAAGATGCCTTTCTCGCCATCGATATAGGTGATCGCGCTCTCGCAACTGGCGGTGACGGCATATCCCGGATCGTAGGTAAAGTATCCGTGTTCGTTATACAGTTTGCTGATATCGAGCACAGAGGGACCGACTGTCCCTTGGCGTACCGGAAAGGTCAGCGTGCAGGTCTCGGGGGCATGGGACTTGGGATTCGGCATGGTACTTCAACTCCATACGAGAGGAGAACAACGGCCGCCACCGCTTTCTGCCCTGGGATTGGCATCTGTCGTCGGAGTCAGTGCGGGTCAGCTTGCCGAGCGAGCCGCATATTTGCGCTTAAATTTGTCAACCCGCCCGGCCGTATCGACGAGTTTTTGTTTGCCGGAGTAAAAGGGATGGCATTGGGCGCACACTTCAACGTGTAGATCATGCTCCAGGGTCGAGCGGGTGCGGAACTGGTTACCGCAACTGCAGGTTACGGTGACTTCAGCGTATTTTGGATGGATGCCCGCCTTCATGGATCGGTCTCGGTCACGGTTGGTTTACCAGCGTATTTTAGACCAGCGGGCAGGGTGTTGCAATTCCGGGACAGGTCTGCGAGGTACGAGCACCCTTGCGGGGTGCTAGGTTCCGGGTCATGCAGCGGGTCCGAGCCGGCCGGGGTGGATGTCATGAGTCTCAGGGAGGAAAGGGGCGATCACTTCGTTGAGCAAGGCATAGCCCCGAAGAGTGGGTCGGATTCCCCATGAATCCGCTGTCAAAAGTCCACGTTCCTCAAGAGATTTCAAGAGGTCCCATACGGCCGTCAAGGGCTCACCAGTCTGCCGGCTATAGAGCGCTGAAGGAAAGCCATTGGTCAGACGTAAGGCGTTCAGGAAGAACTCGAAACGCACTTCGGGGGGGGTGGGCCACCATTCCTGCTCAGGGGAGGAACCACGCTCCAAACACTCCATGTAGAGCACAGGGTGGTGGACCCGGACGCATCGACGGATCCTTCCGTTTCGAGACAGCTTGCTGTGGGCACCCGCACCGAGACCCAAATAATCCCCATATTGCCAGTACAGAAAGTTATGACGGCAAATAGATTCGGGGCGACGGGCGTAAGCGGAAACCTCATAACGGTGGTAACCATTCCGAGCGAGTTGCTCATGGGCCATGTTTTCGATCTCCTCCATTACCTCATCTCCGGGACGCTGTGGGGGATTACGGGCAAAAGCGGTTCCGCTCTCGATCGTGAGTTCGTAGTAGGAGAGGTGGTCGGGTTCGAGGTTAAAGGCTTGTGAGAGGTCGTGAGATGCCATGTCGGGGGTCTGGCCGGGAAGGCCGTACATGAGATCAAGATTGATCGAATCGAAACCGGCGGACCGGGCCATTTTGAAGGCGGATTGTCCGTCTTTGCCGTTGTGGATGCGCCCAAGTGCCGCCAGAGAGACGTCTGAAAAACTCTGAATGCCGAGGGAGAGGCGCGTGACTCCCGCGGCCCGATAGCCTGCGAAACGACCTGCTTCAGCTGTTCCCGGGTTGGCTTCCAACGTGACTTCAAGTCCAGCAGGCACATGGAATGTGTCTCGGACACGATCGAGTAGGTGGCGAATGCCAGATGGGCTGAATAGGCTGGGTGTTCCTCCGCCTAGAAAAATGGAAATCACGGTCCGGTCCTGAAGCCCTTCTGCGTTTTGAGCCAAGTCTCGACACAGGGCATCGAGATAGCGTGACTCCGGAAGGTTCCCGCGGCGGGCATACGAGTTGAAATCGCAGTAGGGGCACTTGCGAACGCACCAAGGTAGATGTAGGTAGAGGCCAAGGGCCGATGGAGGAGCAAAAGGACTGGGCAGTACAGACCGGTCTTGAGCTGCTTGGGGAGACCGGGTTGGAGGGTTCATGAGGCTAGGATGATCCTGCGTGGGAGACTGCCGGGGGTGTGGATATGGCTCCATCGTCTCGGACCATTATATGGACATCTTGCTCCTATAATGCAGCGGTTTCGAGGAGCCTTTACAAAGAATGCCCGCAACCAAACTCATCGACTATCAGCCACCCGCCTTCCGGATTCCTGAAGTGGATCTCCACTTTGACTTGGATCCGACCGAGACCCTCGTGACGAGCAGGCTCTGGATTGAGCGGACGGATCATCAGGTCCGTGCTCCCTTGACCCTTGATGGAGTGGGGCTTGAACTGCTTTCCATAGAGATCGATGGCAAGCCGGTCCCCCCCACGACTCTCGAACTGACCCCTGTGCATCTCATCCTGCATGACGTGCCTGATTTGTTTGAACTCGCACTCCAAGTCCGCCTCTCGCCAGGCTCCAACACTTCGCTTGCTGGGCTCTACGTTTCAGGGGGTGCCCTGTGCACCCAGTGTGAAGCAGAAGGTTTCCGTCGCATCAGCTACTTTCTAGATCGGCCAGATATCCAATCGCGCTTCCGGGTCCGGCTCGAGGCGGAAAAAGCCTCGTTCCCCACTCTGCTCTCGAATGGCAACCGAATAGCCGAAGGACGGCTTCCACGGGGGCGGCATTATACGGTCTATGACGATCCGTTTCCAAAGCCCTCCTACCTGTTTGCCCTAGTGGCCGGTCGCTTTGATCTTGAGCGCGCGACCTTTACGACCCAATCAGGCCGTGCTGTCGAGCTTTTTATACACTTGCCGGTCGGGCAGGCTGGACGCGGTCATTTTAGCCTGGAGTGTCTCGTCCAAGCTATGCGTTTCGACGAAAAGCAGTACGGACGCGAGTATGACCTCGCCCAGTACCACCTGGTTGCAATCGACGACTTCAACATGGGTGCGATGGAAAACAAGTCGCTCAACATTTTCAATACCAAATACGTCCTTGCCGATGCGCAAGTCGCAACAGACCAAGACCATGAAAACATTCTGGCCGTTGTGGCTCACGAGTATTTCCACAATTGGACCGGAAACCGCATTACGCTTCGCGATTGGTTTCAGCTTTCGCTCAAGGAAGGGCTTACAGTGTACCGGGAGCAATGCTTTATGGAAAACCAGGGAATCTCCATCCTGCGCCGCATACAGGATGTAAGGGTTTTGCGGGCGACTCAATTTCCGGAGGATGCGGGGCCGCTAGCCCATCCGATTCGACCGGAGTCATATGAAGAAATAGACAACTTCTATACTCCTACGGTTTATGAGAAGGGGGCGGAGGTCATACGGCTGATTTCCACCGTTCTAGGCCCTTCGGTTTTCGCACGCGGTCTGGCTTTGTACTTTCAGCGTTTCGATGGCTGTGCGGTCACGCTGGAGGATTTTTATTCCGTGATGGAAGATGCTGCAGAACGACCGCTGCATCCTCTCCAACGCTGGTTCGATCATGCAGGAACTCCAACAGTGGAACTCCAGTGGCGCTATGACAATAAGACCTCGCAATTGCATCTCTTGCTGAACCAATCCCGCCCGGGCCGACTTCCCCATGCGGATGAACCACTCTGGATTCCGGTCAAAATCGGGCTTTTATCGGCAGCTGGTGTTCCCCTCAGTTTCAAATGCAACAAGGAACGTTCGGCCGTCATGGAGGCAGTGCTCCATCTTGTGGAACCCTGCCAGGAGTTTGTGCTCGAGGAAGTGATGGAGTCACCCGTGATTTCCGTTTTCAGGGGGTTTTCGGCGCCAGTTATCCTGAACTGTGAGGTATCAGATGCGGACCTTTTGCTTCGGGTGCGCTCGGATCCAGATGGTTTCAGTCAGTGGGATGCTGCGCAAGAACTAGCAATCCGCGTGTTGCGGTCCTTGGTGCAGGCCCCGAAGCAGGACAACCCACCTCCCTCGTCAGATGCCCTTCTCGGCGTATGGTACGAGGTGCTGAACGACGTCTCCCGGGACCCAGGACTTGTAACTGAGCTCTGTGTTCTGCCTGATGAAGCCTGGCTTTGTGAGCAGATCAAACCATTCGATCCTCATGGTGTCCGTGCGGCCCGTGATTTTTTACAGAACCAGCTTGCCCAAGCGTTAGCCGACCGCTGGCGGGAAATTTATACGGAATTCACATCGGGCGGTCCGTACCATTACGAGGTAGAGATCGCCGCCCGTCGCCGCTTACAACTGCTTGCTCTGAGTTATCTTGTCCGGTCCAATCCCGCTGTTTATCTTTCTTGGGCACGCGAACACTATGAGCGCGCTGATAATCTTACGGACCGTCTCGGATCGCTGGCGGCGGTTAACGATACCTCCGGACCAGTCCGTGAAATGCTGTTTTTGGAGTTCCGGTGCCGATACGAAAACCACCCTCTGGTTTTAGATAAGTGCAATCTCCTCGAGGCAACCTCGCACTTGCCAGATGTAGCCCGACGGGTGGCCGAACGGGCAGAGAGCCCTGATTTCAACCGGCGTAATCCCAATCGCGTTTATGCCCTGATCGGTGCGTTTGTGCAACGCAATCTCTCTGCCTTTCATGATCCCACGGGTTCTGGGTACTTTTTTCTATCCGAGGAAATCCGCCGTATTGACCCTTACAACCCCAAGGTTGCGGCACGGCTCGCAAAGGCATTTTCTACCCCTGCGCTTTGGAAGCAACCGGAGGTTCGGGCTCGCATGCACGCCGTGATAAGAGCACTGGTCGGGGAGTCTGATCGGTCGGTGGATGTTCGAGAGATCCTGAAGCACTGCCTAGACTAGGGGTGCCCACCGTCTATCGGTGGCCAGCAAGCGTTGGCGAGCAGTTTTTGTAAAGCCATAAGGGCTCTACCCCGATGGCTGTATTCCCCCTTTAGTTTGGGATCGATTTCGGCCATGCTTTTCCCCAGCTCGGGAATTTCGAACACGGGATCGTAGCCGAACCCTTTCTGCCCTCGGGGGGTGGAGAGAATTCGCCCGTGACAGATCCCCTCGGCCATGAAGGGGGATGCTCGATCGGGGGGCCAGAGAACAAGCACGCAGCGAAACTGGGCTGACCTCAAATCTGGAGGCAGCCCGTTGAGGGCGGTGAGGAGTTTCTGGATGTTCTCCTCGGCAGAGGCACCGGGACCTGCGTAATCGGCTGTCGTGACCCCAGGACCACCCTCTAGGGCATCCACTTCGAGTCCTGAATCGTCGGCGAGGACAGCAAAAGAACATAGCTTGCGTGCTTGTTTGGCTTTGATCAGGACGTTTTCTTCAAGGCTTGAGCCGGTTTCTTCCGGGATGGGGATCCCAAGCTCGTCCAGCGTGTGTGGCTCAAGACCTTGGGATAGGACCCAAGGATGGAGTTCGCGGAGCTTGCCCGCGTTATGAGTGGCCAGGACAAGAGGTGTCCGGCGTTTCGGAGAGGCAATCACGCTGAATCCGGATGAGCGTCTGAATTCCCCGTTCGGCGAGGTCCACGAGGCGGTCCAATTCGTCGCGGCGAAGCGCGTGGCCTTCGGCTGTTCCTTGAATCTCGATCAGCGCGCCGAGTTCATTCATGACGATATTCAGGTCACTTTCCGCTTCGACATCCTCTGCGTAGTCGAGGTCTAGGATCGCTTCTCCCCGGTACAGTCCTGCCGAGACGGCCGCCACCGCACCATGGATCGGAGAGCTGGCGAGACGATTTTCCCGTACCAAGCGTTGGACTGCGTCCACCAAGGCAACGTACCCGCCGGTGATGGCAGCCACACGGGTACTCCCGTCCGCCTGGATCACATCACAGTCAAGAATCACGGTTCGCTCCCCTAGGGCATCCAAGTCGACGGCTGCGCGAAGGGCTCGCCCGATCAGACGTTGAATCTCGTAAGCTCGCGCGTCTGGACGGGAATGGAGATTGGCACGTTCGTGCCGAGTGTGTGTGGAGCGGGGCAACATAGCGTATTCGGCGGTCACCCACCCACGGTTTTTGCCGCGCAGAAAGGCGGGCACCCGATCCTCGATGCTGGCCGTACAAAGTACACGCGTATCCCCGTACGATACGAGCACCGATCCCTCGGCGTGCCGGGTGAATCCGCGCATCAGCTGGACGGGTCTCAACTCATCGGGTTTGCGGCCGCTCGGTCGCATGGCCATGGATTCCCCTCGAAGGATGATTGAAGCACATTAGAAAAGAATAGGTGCCCGCCAGTATACTGGAGCTGCCCGGAAGCGGGTTCTGGGGTAGGACGGGTCAGTTGATGGTAGAACGAGAAAACGGGCCGCGGGTGCAGGGAACGCGTCCGGGTATTTTTGTCTTGTGTGCTCCGTCCGGTACCGGTAAAACCACGGTCGTCCGGGCGTTGCTGGAACGCGGGCGCGACCGGATCTTCTTTTCTGTTTCGGCCACGACCCGCCCGACTCGCCCCCTTGAACGTCACGGTATCGACTACTTCTTCCTCACCTCAGAGGAATTCAAGACTTGGGTTAGTCGCGGAGATTTTTTGGAATATGCCGAGGTCTACGGCTATTGCTATGGAACGCCCCGGCAGCCTGTGATCGGGGCCTTGGAACAAGGACGCCCGGTTCTTTTGGATATTGACTGGAACGGTGCTTGCCAAGTCCGCCGAAACCTGCCGCAAGCCGTGGAGACGTTTCTTTTGTTGCCTCCATCCCGGGAAGAGCTTGAACGACGCCTGCGAGGCAGACAGACTGAGGGTCAGGACCAGATCGCGCGGCGCTTGCGCGAGGCCCAGCAGGAGATCCGGAACTACCGCAGCTTCAACTATGTTCTCGTGAATGATGATGTCGAGCGGACAGTCGCCCAGATTCAGGCAATTATGGGTCAGCTTGGGGGCATCTCCTATCACCCACCTCCCGACCTTGAACGGAGAGTGGCCGATCTGCTGGAGGGCTCACTACCGAGCTGAATCCACGGGATTTTAACTGGAGGCGTGACATCGGAACCTTCATCATCGGAGACTTTCGACAAATTTTGACGGAACAGTTGCCCGAGGGCGTCCTGGATACGAGCCCATTAGATATCTTGAGGGATATGTTTGGAAGTACACCTAATTTTCCGATATAATGCAAGACCTGCTACACGATGATTTTATTTATTCGGAAGGGTTTCAATGGCAAGGGTTACAGTTGAAGATTGCACGGCGCGGATACCGAATCTTTTCACTTTGGTTCTAGTGGCGGCCAAAAGGGCGCGCCAATTATCGAACGGGGCGGTCACCTCGATTGATCAGGAGCATGACAAACCAACCGTCATTGCGCTCCGTGAAGTGGCAGAAGGTCTTGTCGGACCAGAAGTTCTGAACCAGCCGGATGGTCCGAAGCCCGCTTTGACCGAAGAGCCCCCGCCTTTCCCGGACTCTTTTGTGGTGCCGGAGGCGGACGAGGCATTCTGAACCGGTGTACCTGTGACTCTGCCCGAGGCGCGTGTCTCGACGAGTCACGGAGTTCCTGACCGCCAAGCAGAAGGTCTGACAGCTTTTTTGGCCAAGCTCGGCCACTACCTGCCGCCAACCCAAGTCGATTTTTTTGAAAAGGCCTACCTCTACAGCGAGGAAGCCCATGCCGGCCAGAAACGGCTGTCGGGCGAAGCCTATATCAACCATCCGCTACAGGTTGCATTTATCCTGGCGGAGTTGCACGTCGATGCAAAAACGCTAGCCGCAGCAGTCCTGCATGATGTCATTGAGGATACTCCAGTGACCCGGGCAGAGCTGGAGGTCCGTTTCGGGTCAGATGTCGCTCATCTAGTCGATGGCGTGAGCAAGCTGACGCAGATCTCCTTTCCGACCCATGCCGAAGCGCAGGCCGAGAATTTCAGGAAAATGCTGCTGGCGATGGTGGACGATATCCGGGTAATTTTAATCAAGCTGGCAGATCGACTGCACAATATGCGTACCTTAGCTAGCATGCCAGACGCTAAGCGCCATCTCATTGCGGCCGAAACCCTTGAGATTTATGCACCGATCGCCCATCGCTTGGGCATGAATGCGTGGCGACTTGAGCTTGAGGATCTTGGTTTCATGAACCTCTATCCGCGTCGCTACCGGGTTCTTTCGGCCCGTCTGCGTGAGCGGAGGCGTCACCGGAAAGAACTCATCCGACGGACTGAGAATGCACTAAAGCGGGCTTTCGAGCAGGAAGGGATCGAGGTGGTTTTGGCTGGCCGAGAAAAACAGCTGTACAGCATCTACTACAAGATGAAGCACAAGGGTCTGACATGGAATGAGGTCTGGGATCGGTATGGATTTCGAATCATTGTCGATCGTGAAGACACTGCTTACCGGGCGCTTGGAGTGGTTCATCACCTATATAGCCCCCTGCCGGGAAAATTCAAGGATTACATTGCCATTCCCAAGGTCAACGGCTACCAGTCACTCCATACCGTGGTGATCGGTCCCGAAGGGGTACCCATTGAGATCCAGATCCGGACACGGATCATGGATCAGATCGCCGAAGCTGGCATTGCAGCACACTGGCTTTACAAAACGGGCGAAGAGGCTGCCCGTTCCACCGAGTTTCGGGCACGGGAATGGATTCGCGATCTGGTCGAAATCCAAGATCGGACCGGCAGCTCCATTGAATTCATGGAAAACGTCAAGGTGGATCTGTTTCCGGATGAGGTCTATGTCTTTACCCCCCGGGGCGAGATCCGACGTCTGCCCCGTGGATCCACGCCCGTCGATTTTGCGTACGCGGTCCACACGGACCTTGGCAATTCTTGTGTCGCGGCCAAGATCGACCGGCAGTTGGTTCCACTGAGAACTATTCTGCAAAGTGGACAACTGGTGGAAATCCTGACAGCGCATGGCGCTCGCCCAAATCCAGCATGGCTCAATTTCGTGGTGACTGCGAAAGCACGGACCAATATCCGGCAATTTCTCAAAAACCTGGAACGAACTAGATCGGA
>JAKARN010000039.1 GCA_021828425.1 Pseudomonadota bacterium
GCCTGCTCCCCGCATGGGCCCGCCCCGGAACCGTCCTCCGGGCCCGCCCCGGAACTGGCCGGGTCCGCCCCGGAACTGGCCGGGTCCGCCACGGAACTGGCCGGGTCCACCCCGGAACTGGCCGGGTCCACCCCGGAACTGACCGGGTCCGCCACGGAACTGACCGGGCCCACCCCGGAACTGGCCGGGTCCGCCACGGAACTGGCCGGGTCCACCACGGAACTGACCGGGTCCACCCCGCATGGGTGGCCGGCCTGGAGCCATGGGTTGGAAAGGGCCGTGCCGGAGGGGGCCGTAAAAATGGGGATGGGGAGGGTAACCTCCACCCTGGCGTGCGCGATACTGGTTGAACCTCTGCCGGATATTGGGGTGACTCGCGATGAAGCTACGGCGGTAGTTGGGATGAGCCGGCGCAAAAATGGGGTGCATGCGGGGGCCGCCGCGATGTTCCCAGAAATCGGGGTGATTGCGGAAGCGGGGAACGGCACGCTGACGCCAGTCATCGAAGTGATCGAGGTAGGGGTGATAGCGACCCCACCAGTAGGGGTGATGCATTTCGTACCAGGGTCCGACATAGCCCCGCCACCACATGAAGTACGGACGGTAGGCGATGACAGGTGGGGGTGGTCCATAGAGCAGGACCTGAGGCAGGACAAACCAAGGTGGTAAGGGAGCCCAGGGGCCATAGTAGACCGGGGCATAGAGCCAACCCCCTTGATACCAGCGATAGTAGTAGCCGTTACCGTAATAGGTATAGGTTGCAAAACTTGGCATCCAGAAAACGTTGACCCCGCCGAAAAGCGAGAAGGCGAATGTCGGTGCACCTATAAAAACACCGAACTGCGCACGGGCAGGCCGAACCGGAACTAGGAGAAAAAGAGCCAATATCCCGGCCATCAGGAGGGTCTGATGGTTTTTCTTTCGTGGATTCAACATGGTAGTCTCCTCTGCCGGGTTCCCCGGCGTTGCCAGGTCACGGATCCCTCCGCCTGCCACTCGAAAAGAGGGTGGGACACCCCATCCACTGTATCAAACGCTGTCTGCCCGGGTTGGTTGACCCCTAGGGGTTTTTTACAGTGGTTTAGTGTATGATGCCACGGGTCTTAGTCTGATTTGGAGCTTCGGCTCAGGAGTTTGCGTTGAACAATAAGCTTTATGTTGGTAACCTGAACTACCGGACCAATAGCGCGGAGCTTGAACAGCTCTTTGCTGCCTATGGTTCGGTGCGTTCCGTACAGATCATATCGGATCGACATACCGGTCAGTCCAAAGGGTTTGGTTTCGTGGAAATGGGCAGTGCTCAGGAAGCCCAGGCAGCCATGAACGCTCTCAATGGAAAGGATTTCAATGGCCGGAATCTCACCGTGAATGAAGCCCGCCCGCAGACGGAAAATGGAAACCGTGGCGGCGCCTCCCGGGGCCCGGGTCGGCGCAGTGGCGGCTTTGGGGGCAGCCCCTCGTCTGGAGGACACGGTCACTTCTAAATCGATTTGCCCCCGTCCTGCTCGATCCCTCTCCCTCTTTCCCGGAAGTTCAGATCGCAAGCCTTGACCCTTCACATCGTGAAGGGCGGTAGTCTTGTGTTTTCATCCGGCGATGAGAAGATGGCTGGATGGCCACCGAAGGGGTCAAATAGGATGGGACTGGATAGGCCAAGGTTCCAGATGGAACCTTGGCTGCCCAGAGCTTCCGATCTTTACTCCACTTGGGCTCGTCGTCGAGAGGTCGCAGTGAGATGCCGCCATACGAACGTTCCCCAGCATGCCTACAATGGGCACGAGAAGTTTGACCTCATCCTGCGGCATGAGTCCGGGACTCGTGCGCGGGGTGCCTACATGCGGGACCCGGTGTATGAACAGTCTGCCGCGCAGGATCCTGGGGCGTGAGAGGGACTGATGGCCACTCGACCCACGGCCCGACGCACCCCTGTCCGACTGCTTCTGGTCAATCCCCGCTTCCCGGAAAGTTTCTGGAGTTTCCGGTGGGCGTTGGAGCGGATCTTGCCGGGCAAGCGGGCGGTCAATCCGCCTCTGGGTTTGGCCACGGTAGCCGCCCTGTGCCCCCCTGACTGGTCGGTCCGGATTGTCGACGAAAACATCGAATCGATCCCGTTGGAGCCCGATGTGGATATCATCGGGGTTTGCGGGATGGGCGTCCAGTTCAAGCGGGAAAGCGAGATCCTGAAGTACTACCGGAGTCGCGGCTATTATGTCGTGGCGGGTGGCAGTTATGCGTCCCTCTGTCCGGAATCCTTCGGGGAGCTGGCACACACCGTCATTTCGGGCGAGGCTGAATATGTCTGGGGACGGTTTTGCGAGGACTTCCAGGCGGGGCAACCCCAGTCGCTGTACCGGGAAACCGGAACCGTGGACCTCGCCGATTCACCGCCCCCCCGTTTTGACCTGCTGAAACTTGAACAGTACACGACTGTCAGCTTACAGTTTTCCCGCGGGTGTCCGTATCGGTGCGAGTTCTGCGACATCATTGTCATGTTCGGTCGCCGACCGCGCACCAAACGGCCGGAACAGATCGGAATGGAACTGGATCTCCTGCGGGAGCGAGACGTTCACAACGTCTTTTTTGTTGATGACAACCTGATCGGTAACAAGAAGGCGGCGCGCGAGCTCTTGATCTACCTTGCCCAGTACCAGCGAAAACATGACTATGTCTTTCGTTTCGGCACCGAGGCCTCTCTCAATCTCGCCCTGGATGACGAGTTGATGGAACTGTTTCGCGCGGCCAACTTTAGCTGGGTTTTTCTGGGGATCGAGACCCCGGATCCGGACAGCCTGCAGGAGGTCCAGAAGACCCAGAACCTGGCTCAGGACGTGCTGACGGCCGTGCGGAAGATTTATGACCACGGGCTTGATGTCTTTGCTGGATTTATCGTGGGCTTCGACCATGATCGTGTGGAGACGTTCGACCGCCAGTACCGCTTTATCCTGGATTCCGGAATTCAGGCTTCGATGATCGGGTTGCTGACCGCGATGCCCAAGACTCCGCTCTACGAGCGGTTGACCCGGGAGGGTCGATTGGTGCCCACGCTCGAGCTGGCCGACAACACCAAGCCTGTGACGAACGTGGTTCCGCTGCACATGAGTGTGGCTGATCTGGTCCGGGAGTATCAGTCGCTCTACCAGCGACTGTTCTGCGATGCCAATATCGCCAAACGCATCCGCAACAAGTTCCGGTATCTGGCACACCGGGTTCCGCGTCACCAGGTTCCATCCGAGCGTAACGGAACGATTCTGCGCCGGCTGTTCTATTCCGGCCTGTTGCCGGGCGGGCCGGTTCGGGTCTACCGCTTCGTTTCGACGCTGGTGGTGACTCCGTGGCGGGCCTGGCCTCTGGTTGTCACGGACTGGATTCAGGGCCTTTCCATCCGTTCCTACATTCACCGGCATCTCGACCCTGACTTGGCGCAAGCACAACGCGTGGTGGAGACGACACGAAAACGGTTGAGCAGGTACCTGCACCCGCGGTCCTCAACCCCTTCCCTCCGGGTGGCCCTGTCCATGAATGGCACAATCCCCTGCCTGCAGCTGTGGTTGGAGGGGACGGTGGATCGGGCTTTTTTCCGGTATGCAGCACGTCGGCTCTGCGGCATGCTGAACCAGAGTGCGGCGGCGCTTTTCCTGCATGTGGCGGATCTGCGCGAGGATCAACACCGGTTGTTTGACCGGTTTCTGGACCGTTTGTCTCCCTATGGAGACCGGGTCTCGATTTTCATCAACCAGAAGATCCGGACGCAGATGATGGTCGACTCGTCTGTTTTCCATCTCCTGCTCGAAGATCCGACCGCCAGCGCATCGTGAGATCCTAAGGTCGGAACCCTCTCCGAGTGTGCGGAGGGGATCCGGGGCAGTGGATCCCCGGGCGAGAGACGGGGGTATCATGACTGGTGGGGGAAGCCGCTCGATGCCCGTTTGCGGGCGGGTCCCGGATGAAGGGGGAGGAGGGGCGATGGATCAGTGCGCACGAGAATCAAAGCCGGATCTTTTGAATGACCGGAAGGCGACCTTCAGCTTGTGGGTTGTCCCTGTGCTCATCATTCTGATCGGCAGCAGCCTGCCCCGGCCTCTCCATACGGCACTCTGGGCACTCGGTTTTTCGGTCCTGGCGGCGGCCTGTGCGGTCAATGCCCGCCGTTGCGGTCGGCGACATTGTTTTTATACGGCACCGTTGTTCTTGGTTCTGGCTTTGGGTTCCCTGCTCTTCGGAATGGGCCTGCTCCCTCTGGGTCCTCACGGTTGGGGTGACCTCGTGGGGGTGGCCGTAGGCGGCTGGCTTTTGTCATGTTGCGTCATCGAACCCTGGAAGGGCCGTTACCTCCGGACCAAGTGATCCTGGTCCCTGAACCGGGTTCTCGCCTCAGTCACTCAACGGCTCAGAGGATCTGCGGTTCCAGTTTGAGGTCGAGCCCGAAATTTGAACGAACGGATTCTTGGATCCGTTGGGCGAGTGACCAGATCTGGGCGCCCGGGGTCGAACCATAAATTGATGAGAACCAGGTTCAGGATTGGGAGATCCCGGATCCCCGGGATCTGGCTTGGGTTCCCGGATTCGGCGAGCCGAGCGGCACGAGCCGGCACGCGAAAGGTGTGATGACGGTCGAGTGGGGCATCCGGCCAGAGCGTGGGGTTCGAAGATCGGGACACTGTTGGGACGTTCTCTGGACAGCCTGAGCTGATTTCCGGTTCGGTCCGCCAGATGTAGAGCTGCAGTTGGGGGCGATTGGGGCGTCGAATCACTGAGCCTGCCATGCGGGAGGCAGGAAACACCAAAAGTACCCCAAGTTTTATAGGGACCTGAGCTGCACGAAAGGGCCCGGTCAGCGACCCGCTTGCACCGGATTTGTACCGGTCATCACCAGCCAGATGTCTCAAGGGACATGGTCAGGGACATGGTCAGGATTGATGTTTCGTAATCATTCGATTACAATGCAGCGATGACCTACTCGGTGAAGCTGCTCGGTGAGTTTTCTGACTGGCTTGCAGGCTTGAAGGACGGACTGACAAGACAACGCCTCGTCAAGCGTCTTCGTAAAGCGCAACTGGGCAACCTTGGCGATGTGGAGCCGGTAGGAGGAGGTGTATTTGAAATGCGCGAGCATTTTGGACCTGGATGGCGTATGTATTATGTTCAGCGCAGTAGAACGCTGATTGTCATGCTGGCAGGTGGCGACAAGACTACGCAACAGTCGGACATTGAGCGGGCCATTGCGTTTGCAAAGTCGCTGGAGGATTGATCATGGTTCATAAAGTCAAAGTCTCTGAGCTTTCAGAACTCGACGTATCTGAGTACCTGGATAGCGGGGAAGATATCGCCGCCTATTTGACCGCTGTTCTGGAAGAAAACGATCCGGCGCTGCTAGCTGCAGCCTTGGGCGACATTGCCCGCGCCCGAGGAATGACTCAGGTGGCCAAGGACGCTGGCATCACTCGCGAAGCCTTGTATAAGGCACTTCGACAAAACAGCGAACCGAGATTTGAAACGATCCAACGGGTTTGTACCGCTTTGGGTGTGCAACTGGTAGCACAATCCATGCACTTGCGTCATGCTTGATGCGCACAACAGGCGACCAATCCACCCGCGTGAAATTTTATGCGAGGGGTGTCCGGATTCCGGAGGAACGCTGTGCCTCTGGTGCAAGGTTGATGCAGATTCTTGTGCCATTCACTCAACGGCTCAGAGGATCTGCGGTTCCGGTTTGAGGTCGAGCCCGAAATTTGAACGGACGGATTCTTGGATCCGTTGGGCGAGTGACCAGATCTGGGCGCCTGTTGCCGTGCCATGGTTGACGAGAACGAGAGCATGCTGGGGTGAGACGCCCGCATCCCCCTCCCGGAATCCCTTCCACCCCGCCCGTTCGATGAGCCAGGCTGCGCTCACCTTCTGGCCTGACGGACTCTCAAAGACGGGGAGGTCGGGAAAGCGATCACGGAGCGACTGGACGCGCTCCGGTGTCAGGATGGGGTTCTTGAAGAAACTTCCTGCATTCCCGATCTCGGCCGGGTCCGGCAGCTTGCGTCGCCGTAGCCGGATGATGGCCTCGGCGACAGTGCGGGCCGTGGGAGGATCGGCCTGCAGGGCGGCCAGTTCCTCCCGGAGGCCGGGATAGTCGATCCGGAGAGCGGTCTCGAGGCCCAGCCGGAGCTCGATGGCGGTGATGATCCACCGGTCGGGCTCCCTCTGGAAACGGCTCTGGCGATAGCCGAACCCGCAAGCTTCCCGGTCCAGTCGCCGCCCCTGCCCGGCATGGCAGTCAAAGACTTCGACCGCTTCCAACACGTCGGAGAGTTCTGAGCCATAGGCGCCGATGTTCTGGACTGGCGCTGCCCCGACGCTGCCCGGGATGAGCGCCAGATTCTCGAGTCCGCAGAGGTTCCGATCGAGCGTCCATGTGACCAGCTCATGCCAGCCGACCCCGGCTTCCGCCCGGACACCCACGGTTCCGGATTCGGTGGAAAGGACTTTCGTGCCCCGGTTCCTCAGGATCAGCACCAGCCCCGGGAAATCCCGGGTGAAGAGCACGTTGCTGCCGGAGCCCAGTACCAGTCTCGGCTGGTTCCGGATTTGCGGGAGGTCCAGGATCTCCGGAATTTGATCCGGGTTTTCGATTTCGGCGAGCCAGGCAGCACGAGCCGGCACGCGAAAGGTGTTATGACGGTCGAGCGGAGCATCCGGGCTGAGCGTGGGATTCGAGGATCGGGACATATTCCGGTCGTCCTCGTGGGCAGCCTGAGCCGACTTCAGGTCTGGTCCGCCCGACGATGGTGCGGTTTGGTGGGCGATAGTGGGATCGAACCACTGACCCCTGCCGTGTGAAAGCAGTGCTCTACCGCTGAGCTAATCGCCCCGGGGCCATCTTGCGTCTTTCGGATGCTCATCTTAACATGGCCAAACCGTCCGAGCATGCCTGCTCCATGATCTTCCGCCAGTTTTTTGATCCGGTTTCCTGCACCTATACCTACGTTCTGGGGGACGAGGCGGGGCGGGAGGCGTGTCTCATCGACCCGGTTCTGGAGCAGGTCGATGAGTATGCCCAATGGCTCGATGAACAAGGGGTCCGCCTGGTTTATGCCATTGACACCCATATCCATGCGGACCACATCACGGGCTTGGGACGACTGCGCGAGCGGACCGCCTGCCGGACGGCGATGGGGCAAAGGAGCCCGGCCGAGTGCGTGGACGTCAAGCTTGCGGAAGGCGAATCCCTCTCCGTGGGGACTCTCGCGCTCAGGTTCCTTTATACCCCGGGTCATACCGACGACAGCTACAGCTATGTCATGGCCGACCGGGTGTTTACGGGGGATGCACTTCTGATCCGGGGGACCGGCCGGACGGATTTCCAGAACGGGGATCCCTACCAGGCCTATGACAGCCTGTTCCACAAGCTCCTGCTGCTGCCGGAAACCACTGCGGTTTATCCTGCGCATGACTACCACGGAAAGACCGTGAGCACGATTGGCGACGAGAAGAGATTCAACCCGCGGCTCCAGGTCCGCTCAGCCCGGGAATACGCGGATCTCATGGCCTCCCTCAAACTGCCGGATCCGCGTCTCATGGACGTTGCGGTTCCCGCCAACCGGCGGTGCGGCCAGGTTGCCCCACAAAACGATGCCGGACCGGTTGGATGAGCCGCAAGCGAGTGGGGAAACTCGGGTAAAATGACGCATCTTCCGGCCCCCTTCGGATCATTCCGTTGTCTCCATCCCATCGTCTGACCGACCCTCCGGTTGAACACCGCGTCGACCGGGTGCGGACCCGCTTTGCGCCGAGTCCCACCGGCTTTCTGCATATCGGAGGGGCGCGGACCGCCCTTTTCAATTGGCTGTATGCCCGCCATTTCGGCGGTGATTTCATCCTGCGGATTGAAGACACCGATACTCACCGTTCCACGGCAGCCTATAGCCAAGCCATCGTCGAGGGACTTGCCTGGCTCGGACTCGATCCGGATGAGGGCCCCATCTACCAGAGTGGACGTTTCGAACGGTATCAGGCCGTCGCCGATACCCTGATCCGGCAGGGGTCGGCCTATCGCTGCTACTGCACCCCGCAGGAACTGGAAGAGCGGCGGAATGAGCAGACTCGCCGGGGTGAAAAACCCCGTTACGACGGGCACTGTCGGGATTTGACCGTAGCCCGTCCCGGCGTTTCGCCGGTCGTTCGTTTCCGGACTCCGCAAGAGGGGGCGGTGGGTTTCACCGACTCTGTCCGGGGAGCCATCGGTTTTGAAAACGCGGAGCTGGATGATCTTGTCATTCTGCGATCCGATGGGACCCCGACCTACAATTTCGGGGTGGTGGTTGATGATCATGACATGGAGATCACCCATGTGATCCGGGGGGACGACCACATCAACAACACCCCCCGTCAGATCCACATCTATCACGCGCTCGGCTTTCCCCTGCCGGAGTTCGCGCACCTGCCGATGATCCTGGGTCCGGACGGTTCGCGGCTTTCCAAGCGCCACGGCGCCGTGAGCGTCGAGCAGTACCGGCTTGATGGCTTCCTGCCGGAAGCCATGGTCAACTACCTGGTCCGACTCGGTTGGTCGCATGGGGATCAGGAAATTTTCCCGACGGACGAGATGGTGCAGTACTTCGACCTGACCGCCATCAGCCGGTCTCCCGCGATTTTCAATCGGGACAAGCTCACCTGGCTCAATCAGCACTACCTCAAAAGCTTGCCTGGGGAGAGGATCCGGTCCGCGCTGGAACCACTCCTGCCGATCATCGGTCTTTCGGAATGGGCGAGTCCCGCACTCGGTGCCGTAATCCCCCTCCTGCAGGGACGCAGCCGGACCTTGACGGAGATGGCCGAGTCATGCCTGGTGTTCTACCGTGAACCGCAAGCCTACGATGAGAAAGCCTGGAGGGAGCATCTCGGATCCGGCCAGGAGCACTTGCTGGAAGTCGTTCGGAAGCGACTCGATGCCCAGTTGGAATGGACACCAGAAGCCCTTCATCACATCCTCACCGAGGTCGCGGAGGCTCAAGGCCTGAAGCTCGGACAGGTGGCCCAGCCGATCCGGGTGGCGCTCACCGGGAATACCGTCTCACCTCCGATCGATCAGACCCTGGCCGTATTGGGAAAGGAACGGTCGCTCGCCCGCCTGGACCGGGCCCGAGCCAGGCAGGCCGGACTTGCGGGGTAAAGAGAGATACCTCAAAGCTTGACAGAACCCATGGGATGCCTTGAAAATGATTGGCTCCGGGGGGCCATAGCTCAGCTGGGAGAGCGCTTGCATGGCATGCAAGAGGTCGCCGGTTCGATCCCGGCTGGCTCCACCACGTCACCTTTGCTCCCGGAGTTTCGTCCCCATCGTCTAGAGGCCTAGGACACGGCCCTTTCAAGGCCGTAACACGGGTTCGAATCCCGTTGGGGACGCCAACTTTTGGCTCTCGCGAGCAGTTTCCGGAAGCGTCCCGATACGGGTCAGGCCGCTCACCTCGTACTCCCTGTGACCGACCGGCTGGCTGGAACTTCATTGGCTCGGCCAGAAGCTCGACCAAGGCCGACCGTGCGGCGGCGGTTTCCGAGTGCAGGACGTGGCGCAGATGCGCCGCGCGCTGGGTGATCAAACCCTCCATCGCTTGTCAATCCCACGGCAAAGCCAGGGCAACCGCCCATTCGCCGGGGCAAAGCGCGGGAAGCGTGCGCTGATGGGTCCAAACACCGGGCGGGTTGCATCAATGGAGTTACTGGCGGAGTTGCCGAACGTCACAAATCGGCCAGGAGCCGTCACTCACGGATTGCGAACATCGGCGAAACAAACGTCGGCAGTACACTCAACAGTTGACGCCGCGAGGGCAAACCGACTTCACGCTGTTCAGCCACACGGGCTGTCGACAAAGACCGTCATTAGACAGCCTGTGACTCTTCCCTGACTTTCGGAAGGTCATCTTCCGGAAGCCTTCGGAGTAGTTCGCCGCGTAGGCACCGCGACCTGACCGTTAGCGCCAGGTCCCGCCATTCGGGTCCCATCGGCCTTTGGCGCCTTCCGGCAGCGCAAGGTTTGCGATAACAGGGCCGAAGAAGCGCCGCAGCTCCGCTTGCAGGTCGATGAAGGACAGCGGTTGAAGGGTCGGTGGA
>JAKARN010000040.1 GCA_021828425.1 Pseudomonadota bacterium
ATCTAGCAGCTTCTCGTGGAGGTAGAGTTCCTCGAGCGTGGCCTGCGGGGAGATCAGGGCTCCGACCGACTCCGGCCCGTCCCGGGAAACCGCCTCCGCCAATTTTTTCGCGCAGACCCCGAGTGCCTCGTCCCATGAAGCCTCCCGGAGCACGCCACCCTCGCGCACCTTGGGCGAACCCAGCCGATCCTCGTGATAAAGACCGGCATAACTGAAACGGTCACGGTCTGACAGCCAGGTTTCATTGCGCCCCTCGGCAGGCCGCGGCACAACCCGCATGAGACGTCCCCGCAAGGTATGGCCGTACAGGTTCGATCCCATGGCATCATGAGCAGAAATGCCCGGCAGTGCGAGCAATTCCCAGCTCCGTGCCGCAAACCGGAACGGTCGGGAGTTGAGCGCCCCTACCGGACACAAGTCAATGATATTGCCGGACAGTTCCGAGGTGATTTCACCCGCAAGAAAGCTTCTTACGGCGGAGCGTTCCCCACGGCCGACGATGGCAAGCTCCTGGGCTCCGGCCACTTCCTCAAGGAAGCGGACACAACGGGAACAAAAAATACAGCGGGTCATGTCGGTACTGACCAGGGGACCCAGGCTCTCGTCCGCGATCACACGCTTGGGCTCCTCGTAGCGCGAATGATCGAAGCCATAGCCCATGGCCAGGTCCTGGAGTTCGCACTCCCCCCCCTGGTCGCAAACCGGGCAGTCCAGGGGGTGGTTGATCAGGAGGAACTCCATGGTGGCCCGCTGGGAGTGGAGCGCCGCATCCGAATGGGTACGGACACACATCCCTTCGGTCACCGGGGTCGCACAGGCAGGGAGGGGTTTGGGTGCCTTTTCAACCTCGACCAGACACATCCGGCAGTTAGCTGCAATTTTGAGGTGCGGGTGGTAGCAAAAGCGTGGAATGTAAATTCCGGCCCGATCCGCGACTTGGATAATCATCTCCCCCGGGTGGGCCTCGCAGGCAACCCCGTTGATCTCGAGGTGGATGGTTTTGGGTGTCACGTTCCCGTTCATGCGACCGACCGGACCCGGGATGTCCCTTCCGACTTACGGAATGGACAACCCTTGTGGCTGATGTGGGCTTCAAACTCCGGGGCAAAATGCTGGAGAAAGCTCCAGACCGGCATGGCGGCTGCATCCCCCAACGCGCAGATCGTGCGTCCCTCGATGTTGTGTGCCACCTTCACGAGACGGTCCAGATCCTGGGAGTGGCCGCGCCCGGCTTCAATGTCGCGGACCATACGGTACAGCCAGCCTGTTCCCTCCCGGCAGGGGGTGCACTGCCCGCAGGATTCGGAATAATAAAACCGGCTGATCCGTTCCAGCACCTCGACCATGCAGGTGGTCTCGTCCATGACGATGACCGCACCCGAGCCAAGGAGCGAGCCCGCCCGCTTGATGCTGTCGTAGTCCATCCGAGTCTCCATCATGACCTCCCCCGGGAGAACGGGGACCGAAGAGCCACCCGGAATCACCGCCTTGAGCCGATGTCCGGCGCGGACACCGCCCGCGAGCTTCAGCAGTTCCGCGAATGGAGTGCCGAGCGGTACCTCGTAGTTGCCCGGGCGTGCGACGTGCCCGGTCACCGAGAAAATCTTGGGTCCTCCAGCCCCGGTCACCCCCATGCCGAGAAACCACTGGGCTCCCTCGCGCAGGATGCCGGGAACGGAGGCCAGGGTTTCCGTGTTGTTGATCGTGGTGGGGGCCCCATAGAGTCCGAAAGAGGCCGGGAAGGGAGGCTTGAAACGTGGAAATCCCTTTTTGCCCTCGAGGGACTCGAGGAGAGCGGTCTCCTCCCCGCAAATGTAGGCCCCCGCCCCGAGGTGGATCCGGAGGTCGACCGAAGCTCCGCTGCCGCCGATGTTTTCCCCCAGGTAGCCCGCGGCATAGGCTTCCTCCACCGCCGTCCGGAACCGGCGGTAGGGTTCATCCTGGAACTCACCCCGGATGTAGTTATATCCGACCCGCACTCCCATCGCGTAACAGGCAATCGCCATCCCCTCGACGAGTGCGTGCGGGTTGAATCGAAGGATATCCCGGTCTTTGCAGGTCCCAGGCTCGCTCTCATCCGAATTGCAGACCAGGTACTTGGGTCCCGGATGAGACGGGGGCATGAAGCTCCACTTGACACCCGTGGGAAAACCGGCGCCTCCACGTCCCCTCAGACCCGACTGCTTGACTTGCTCGACGATGGTGGCAGGAGCCGTCCGCCCGCTCAGGATTTTCTTCCAGGCCTGATACCCCCCCAACCGGTGGTAGGTATCCAGGCTCCACGGCTCGGGCTCGCCGAGGGTAGCGTAGCAGAGCGGTCCCACATGGCTATCGCCGGTCACTCGAGAGACTCCAGGATTTCATCCACCCGCTCCGGGGTGAGGTGCTCATAGTAAACATGGTCGACCATCATCATGGGCGCCCCCGCACAGGCGGCAAGGCACTCCTCCTCGGGCTTGAGGTAGATACGGCCATCTGCTGTCGACTGTCCGGGACGAATACCGAGACGTTTTTCGAGATGGTCCAGAATCGTGCTGGAGCCGCAGAGCATACAGGACACGTTGGTGCAAACCGAAACGCTGTGCCGGGCGGTCGGCTTGAGCTCGTACATGGAGTAGAAGCGGGCCACCTCCTCGACCGCCACCGGGGGTAGCCCGAGGTATTCGGCGATGGCCAGGATGGACTCGGGGCGGATCCATCCCCCCTCATGCTCCTGAACGATGCGCAACGCCGCCAGGGTCGCAGAACGACGTCCCTCGGGCGGATACTGGGCAATCCAGTGGTCAATCTCGCGGCAGATTTCCGGGCTCAAGGTCGTCGGTTTATTCACCGGTCGATCTCCCCGAAAACAATATCCTGCGTGCCGATGATCGCCACGAGGTCAGGAATCATGTGGCCACGGGCCATTTCGTCCAGCGCGGCCAGATGGGCGAAGCCCGCTGCCCGGATCTTGAGCCGGTAGGGCTTGTTGGCCCCGTCAGAGACGAGGTAGATGCCAAACTCTCCCTTCGGGTGCTCAACTGCGGCATAGGTCTCGCCCGCCGGCACCGTATAGCCCTCCGTGAACAGCTTGAAATGGTGGATAAGCGCTTCCATATCGTGCTTCATGACCGTGCGTGGCGGCGGCGCGATTTTGTAGTCGTCGAGAATCACCGGTCCCGGGTGGTCCACAAGCCAGTCCAGACACTGGCTGACGATCCGGTTGGACTGGCGCATCTCCTCGATGCGCACCAGATAACGGTCGTAGCAGTCACCTTCACGACCGACGGGAATATCGAACTCAAGATCCGGATAAACCTCGTAGGGCTGAGTTCGCCGGAGATCCCAGGCCACTCCCGAACCCCGGAGCATGGGACCACTGAATCCAAGCTGGAGGGCGCGTTCCGGGCTGACCACACCGATCCCGACAGTCCGTTGCTTCCAGATCCGGTTATCCGTGAGGAGATTTTCGAACTCATCGATCCGCCCCGGCAGGCGTTTCGTAAAATCCCGGATGAAATCGATCAAGGATCCCGCACGATTGCGGTTGTGCTCCGCCTGTTCCTTTTTTGATCGCCAGCGGGACGGGGCATGCTGCGGCATGCGGTCGGGCAGGTCGGCGTGGACCCCGCCCGGCCGGTAGTAGGTGGCGTGCAGGCGCGCTCCGGAGACCGCCTCATACATATCCATGATGTCTTCGCGCTCGCGGAACGCATACAAAAACACGCTCATGGCCCCGATATCCAGTGCATGGCTGCCCAGCCAGAGCAGGTGGTTGGTGATGCGGGTCAGTTCGTCGAAAAGCACGCGGATATAGCGGGCACGGATGGGAATCTCGATTCCCAACAGTCTCTCGATGGCCAATACGTAGGCATGTTCGTTGACCATCATGGAGACATAATCCAGACGGTCCATGTAGCCGATGCTCTGATTGAACGGCTTGCTTTCCGCCAGCTTCTCAGTGGCGCGATGCAGCAGACCGATATGGGGATCGACCTTCCGGATCACCTCTCCATCCATCTCAAGAATCAGCCGCAAAACGCCATGCGCCGCCGGGTGCTGCGGTCCAAAGTTCAGGGTGTAGCTCTGGATTTCAGTCATGGGAGGGTTCCTTCTTCCCGGGATCCGTATTTTGATAGCGGGCATCGTTCCGGATGACCCGGGGCACCAGAGTTCTGGGAGTGATGCTGACCGGCTCATAGACTACCCGTCTCGATTCGGGGTCGTAACGCACCTCAACCTCGCCCGACAGGGGGAAATCCTTCCGGAAGGGATGGCCGATGAAACCGTAGTCGGTCAGGATCCGGCGCAGGTCCGGGTGACCCTCGAAAAGAATCCCGAATAGATCAAAAACTTCTCTTTCAAACCAGTCCGCCGAAGCCCAGATTCCGGTAAGCGAGGGGACCAGGGGGGGGCAATCGGGAGACAGGACCACCTTGAGGCGAAGCCGCTCGTTCCGACTCACCGAGAGGAGATGGTAGACCACCTCGAACCGCCCCCCCATCGGCGGGTGCACCGCGGGAGCCTGGACCGCCACCCGGGCCCGGCTGAAACCTGTCGCGGTTGCCGTCTCCGTTACCCAATCCTCTTTTCCGTAGGCCAGGTAATCGACAGCAGTCACATCCATCAGCTGTTCAAAACTGAATCGGGGATCCCCTTGGAGCACCCGGGCCACGGAAAGGAGGGTATCCGGGGTGAGTGACCAAGTCACCTCGCCCCGCGCCGACCGGCTCACGCGGGCTTCAGGCCAGCGGGCCCGGACCGCTTCGCACAGTTCCTGCCCCTCGTCTACGGACCCGTCCGTCATGACCATCAACCAATCGGCGCTTTTTGGCGCCGGATCTTCCTTTGGAGCTGCAGGATGCCGTAGATCAGGGCTTCGGCAGTGGGAGGACATCCCGGCACATAGACATCAACCGGAATGATCCGGTCGCAACCTCGGACCACGGAGTAGGAATAGTGGTAATAGCCGCCTCCATTGGCACATGAGCCCATTGAAATGACCCATTTCGGTTCGGGCATCTGGTCATAGAGGCGGCGGAGCGCAGGCGCCATCTTGTTCACCAGGGTCCCGGCCACGATCATGACATCAGACTGGCGGGGGCTCGGCCTGAAAATCACTCCGAACTGGTCGAGATCGTAACGGGAGGCACCCGCATGCATCATCTCGACCGCACAGCAAGCGAGTCCGAAAGTCATGGGCCAGAGCGAGCCGGTACGAGCCCAGTTGATCAATGCATCAAGCGTGGTCGTGGCGTAACCCTGGCTGCCGAATCCCGCGAGAGGGGGCGGCAGCGGCTCTGCGCTCATTCCCATTCGAGCCCTCCTTTGCCCCACTCGTAGAGGAATCCCACGACCAGCACGAGGAGAAACAACATCATGGCTCCGAATCCCGGCCAACCGATCCGCCGCAGCGCCACAGCCCAGGGAAATAGAAAGGTAATCTCAAGATCAAACAGGATGAAAAGAATGGCCACGAGGTAGTAACGCACCTCGAATTTCATGCGGGCATCTTCAAAGGCCTCGAATCCGCACTCGTAGGGCTGGACTTTGGTGGCATCCGGCTGTCTGGGACCCAGCAGGAAGCCGAGCGTGAGAAGCGCCCCGCCGATCACGATGCCGACCAAGAGATAAACGAGAACGGTGAGGTAGTTGGGCAACATGGAATCCAGCCGCGGGAACCCTGGGTTCGCCCGTTATTTTAACCGAACCCGGACGTTTTGTTTTCCCGATTCCGGCCCCGCTCGACCGGTTTTATGATTCACGGGTTCTATTCTGGTGCCGACGGTGAGACTCGAACTCACACGGCTTTCGCCACCGCCCCCTCAAGACGGCGTGTCTACCAATTCCACCACGTCGGCCAAACGGTCAGCGACCTGGACCTCCCGCGGGCAACGCCGGCTTTGCCCGGTGCGGAACCGGTAACGGGGTCGAGGGTTTCACAGGTGCCGGCTTGGGGGTCGCAGGGAGCGGGACCCGTGCGGGGACGGGATGGTGGGATTTCGCACCCAGGACCAGGCTCTGCGCCGAAGGTCCCGTCGACTGGGTCAAGTAAGTCAGTGCCACACAGTTGGCAAAGAAGAGCAGGGCCGCAATGGCTGTTGTACGGCTCAGAAAGTTCGCCGCCCCACGGGCACCGAACACCGTCCCCGAAGCTCCTGACCCGAACCCCGCACCGGCATCAGCACCTTTCCCGTGCTGCAACAAAATGCTGACGAGCAGGACGATCGCCAGGATAAACTGAAAGGCTGTCAGCAATTTCAGGAGCATCGCAAACGGGTCCCCCCCAGATAATTGTTCGAGGGCTCAATCCAGGGCCCGGATCATGGACCGACACAAGTCGGCACAGGATTCGGGATTGACTGACGAGCCACCGACGAGAAGCCCATCGACCGCTTCCAAGGCAATGAGCGAAGCCGCATTGGCCAAACTGACACTGCCCCCATAAAGAAGCCGGGGCCGATCGTGAATTGTAGCATTGAGTCCAGCCCAATGGCTATGGATCCCGGCCAAAACCGCCGCGACCAGGTCCGGGGTGGCCGCCCGACCCGTACCGATCGACCAGACCGGTTCATAGGCAATCCACAAGGGGTTTCCCGGAGACGGCGGGACCCAGCCCTCCACGGCCCCCAGTTGGCGTTTCAGCACACAGTCGGTCTCAGCTGCCTCCCGCTCGCGCCCGGTCTCCCCAATACAGAGAACCGGAGACAACCCGGCCGTCCGGCAGCGAGCCAGTTTCTGGGACACCACGTCGTCCGTTTCGCCAAAAAGCAGCCGTCGCTCCGAATGCCCGACCAAGGCATAGCGGGCCCCGGCCTCGGCCAGCATGTGGGCACTGATCTCTCCGGTATAGGCTCCCTGTTCCCAGGCGGCGACATTCTGGGCACCCAGCATCAAACGGGATGGATGACGGGCCAGCTGCGTCCGGGCCCGCTCCATCCAAAGCGCAGGCGGCATCAAAATAATGTCCAATACCCCCTCTTCGGCGAGTGGGCTCATGGTCTCGATCCAGGTCCCAACACTTTCTGCGGATCCATTGAGTTTCCAGTTGGCGATCATCACCTTGCGACGGCGTGGATGGCCCGGGGTCATGAGGCCTGATCCCGAAGATCACACAGGCGCCCGACCAGGTGGGTGAGGGCCGGCTCGAGTCCCCGTCCATCCCCGCCCTCGACCAGGATCCGCACAACCGACTCCGTGCCGGAAGGACGGATCAGGATCCGGGACGGTTCTCCAATAAAACCGCGGGCACGCTCGTAATCGGGACCCAGGATCGATTCGGTCGGAACCGGAACGCCCTTCGGCCACGGCACGTTGACCATCCTCTGGGGATAACGGTGGAGATTCCGGCACAACTCGTCGAGCCCCCGCCCCTGCCGCCACATGGCACGCAGGACCTGCAGGGCCGAAAGCAGCCCATCTCCCGCCGGCGCGAGATCAAGATGGATGAGGTGTCCCGAGCTTTCGCCGCCCAGCACCCCTCCCTCCCGCTCCAGGCATGCCAAAACATGACGGTCTCCCACGGCACTGCGGCAGAACCGAATTCCGTGACGGCCCAAGCTCTCTTCCAGTCCGAGATTGCTCATGAGGGTTCCCACCACCGGACCCTCGAGCCGGCGCTCTTCCAACCGATCCATGGCGAGTACATATAGCAGCCCGTCTCCATCGACGATCTCACCCCTGGGGTCGACAAAAATGACCCGATCGCCATCACCGTCAAAGGCGATGCCACAGTCTGCACCCTCGCGACGCACGGTTTGAGACAGGATTTCCGGGTGGAGAGAACCTACACCCGCATTGATATTCAGTCCATCCGGTTGGACACCCAGAGCGATCACCCGTGCTCCCAAGCGCTCAAAAAGTGCGGGCGCCAGCCGGTAGGTCGCCCCATGGGCGCAATCGACAACCAAGGTGAGCCCCTGAAGGACCATCCCGTCCGGTAGTGACGCACAGCAGAAATCCAGGTAGTCCTCCCGGATTCCCTCGGGTCTCCGGACCTGCCCCAGCTCGGCGACGGGAACCGGAACCAAGGGCTCAGCCAGCTGGGCCTCGATGGCCTGTTCGACGGCATCCGGGAGTTTCTTGCCATCCGGACCAAAAAATTTGATGCCGTTGTCGATGTAGGGGTTATGGGAAGCGCTGATGACGATTCCCGCAGCCCCCCCGAGCCGGTTCGTGGCAAAGGATACACCCGGGGTGGGAAACGGACCCAGCAAGAAAACCGATACCCCTGCGGCAGAGAGACCCGCCTCCAGTGCCGACTCGAACAGGTAACCCGAGTTGCGGGTATCCTTGCCGATCACGACCCCACGACCGGTCCGGTCCCTTGAGGCGAGGACGCGGCCGGCGGCCCAGCCCAGCCTGAGCACCGTCTCGGGTATCATGGGCTCGAGCCCGACACGCCCGCGGATGCCATCGGTTCCAAACAGGTGCCCGGCCCGACTACCCGGTTTGCCCGCTGTATCCTTGGGCCGGGGCGATTCAGGCGGCAGCCGAGGGCTCGTCGTCATGTATCGCCTCCCAAATACGGATCGCATCCCGAGTTTCGGCCACATCATGAACGCGGATGAGACGAGCCCCCGCCTCGAGTGCCATGAGCGCGGCGGCCACACTGCCCGCCAGGCGTTCATCCAAGGGGCGTCCGGTGAGATGGCCAATCAACGACTTCCGGGATAGCCCCACCATGAGGGGGAATCCCAGTCCGACAAAAGTCCGAAGCTTGCGCAGGAGGGTCAGGTTGTGGGCGGGTGTTTTTCCAAACCCGAACCCCGGATCAATGGCGATCTGGTCATTTTCGACGCCGGCTGCCTGCGCCCGCTCGACAAAACCGATGAGTGCAGACCGTACCTCGGCCACAACCTCTCCATAAGCCGGGGCTTCCTGCATCGTGGGCGGAGTACCCTGCATGTGCATGAGGCAAACCGCGACCCCGCTCCGGGCGACGATCTCGCACGCCCCCGGCCGTTCCAGGGCCCGGACATCGTTGATCGCAATCACCCCAGACTCAATGGCCTCGGCCATCAGGGCCGGCTGGCTGGTATCCACGATCAGTGGGATCCCCCGGGAGACCAGCGCTCGCACAACCGGAATCACCCGTCCCCGCTCCTCCTCGAGGGACACCGGCTGTGCTCCCGGTCGGGTCGACTCACCTCCGATCTCGATAAAATCCGCCCCCTGTTCGACCAGGTCGGCCGCCCGTCGACAGGCCGCTTCTACGGTCCGGTTTTTCCCACCGTCATAAAAGGAGTCGGGCGTGACATTAAGGATCCCCACGATCCGCGGTCGGGAGCAATCCAGTGTCGCCCAGCGCATCGGATGCGATCAGTGCTGACTGGCGGGACCTCCGATGGTCCCTTCCTTGGGTGCTCCTCCAGGAGGAACCGGCGTGGCAACCGCCGGGGAACCACCCATATCATTCCAGCCCGCTGGTGGGCGGGGAACCTTGCCCGCGAGAATGTCACGGATTTGAGCGTCATCGATGGTCTCATACTTGACGAGTGCCTCGGCCATGAGATCCAGCTGGTCCCGATGGCTGATGAGAATCGCTCGGGCCCGCTCGTAGTTCCGGCCGATGATTGTACGCACCTCCTCGTCGATGACGTGGGTCGTCTCATCCGAAACCTGCTTGTGTCGCGATACCGCATGACCCAAAAACACCTCGCCTTCCTCCTCGCTGTAGGCCTGTGGGCCCAGACGGTCCGACAGTCCCCACTTGGTGACCATATTGCGGGCGATCTCGGTGGCGCGCTCGATGTCATTGGACGCCCCCGTGGTGACCTGGTCCGGACCAAAGACGATCTCTTCCGCCATCCGTCCTCCGTACAGGCTACTGATCTGGCTCTCGAGACGCTGCTTGCTCAAGCTGTAGCGGTCGGTCTCGGGAAGAAACATGGTCACCCCGAGGGCCCGGCCGCGGGGAATGATACTGACCTTGTAGACGGGATCATGATCCGGAACATTGAGCCCGACAATGGCGTGCCCGGCCTCGTGATAGGCCGTCAGCCGTTTCTCTTTCTCGCTCATGACCATCGAACGTCGTTCGATCCCCATCAAGATCTTATCCTTGGCGCGTTCGAAATCCTCCATCTCAACC
>JAKARN010000041.1 GCA_021828425.1 Pseudomonadota bacterium
AAGACACTGCCCTCGCTTGTGTTCGGGGCCAAATAGCGCTGTGCATGGATCTCTCCGCCGCCCGAGGACGGGTAGCTCACCCACGCCACCACAAAATCGCCTTGGGCATCCACTGCCACTTTTCCACCTGTCACCATGCCGCCGCCAGGCTCAATCACGATCGGAGTCACATTGATCAGGCCCCCGACCGCTCCACCGGATCCGGATCCCGCATGGGCCCAAGGCGAAGCGGCGAGTGCCATGGCCACGGCCACGGCCACAGGAGAAGCGTGGGCCGCCGAAAATCGGGGTTTCATGGTTTTCATCAGAGATTTCCTCATTTCTAGGTTTCGTTCGCGCATTCTCGTCAGCACTCCCTAGCTGGTGTTTGAGCCTAAACCAAATCATGGGAGCACGCAAGTGGCTTCCGCGGCCAGGGTCTCCAGCCAGCGCCCCCCCCCGGTTGCCCATCAACCCCTTGCTTTCCCTGCTAAAATCGGAAGATATCCCGCAGACGACCCCAGGCTCACGACCGTGCCCGACAACTCCTCTCCCGATCCTGAATTTGGAATTGCCTTTCGCGACTATCGCCTGATTCCCGTGTTCCGGTCGACCACCCCCGAATTGCGTGAGGCCGTGGTCGATTTCTGGCTGGGCGAAGGCGCCCTCCGGAACCGCCCGAGCGCCGAGGAGCGGGCCTTCGAACTGGTGTATGTGATCCGGAACCGGCAACAGGAGCTGATCGGGGTCTCGACCGCGCAACTGGCACCGGGACTCGGGGGACAGCCCGCCTACTTCCTGCGGACCTTTATCCGGCCGGCCGACCGTACACCCGGGCTCCCGCAGCGGGTGATCCGGGAGACCTGGCAGTTACTCAAACGGCGCACCCCCCCCGACGGGCCCCAAGGCGCCTTCCTCGTGGGCGAGAACCCGAAGCTCCAGCGTCCCGGCATGAAACAGCAACTCGCCCGGCGCGGCTGGGATTATCTCGGACAAAACGCAAAAGGCCTTCCCCTCTGGGGGAAACCCTTCTCCCGGACCTGACCCCTCCAGGTCCCACCCGCTCCCGGCTGGTGCGCTCAGGTCGCGGATTCGAGTCGATGGCGGAAGCCCGTGATCTGGATCCAGTAGAGGATCCAGCAGACGAACCCGGCCACGGAGGTCAGCAGGGACAATAACGGAACCAGGGAGACCACGGCCAGGATACACATGGCGAGACCGATGCCACCGCCAAAACCGGACCCCTCGAGCCCGCGGGCCTCGAACTCGGCCTTGAGGGAATCGCGGATGTAAATCACGACAAAGAAATTCCAGACCAGGTTGAAGAAAGGGATCAACAGCAGAAAAACCAGGCCGGGTGACATTTTCCGGTTGGCGGGCGAAACCGCGTTCAGGGTTTTCATCAGGGAGACGAGATAGAGGATGGCGACCGTGAGCGCGGCCAGCCCAATGATCAGGCCAAAGAGCAGGCCCATGCCGGTCAGAAACATCCAGGGCGAAAATCCGTGGGCAGTCATCATGTGGGTTCTCCGTTCAAGGGATGGGGGATCAATCGGGCCGGCGCCCGGCGGAACATCGGGGCATCTCCTCGTTCCCTTCCCCCCGGTTCCGGATCCTGAGCGGCCGCCGTTTTTTTTCACTTCTTTTTTACACCACCTGCCACAGGACATGCAAGCCACAGGATCCGCGCTTACAATGAACCCGTTCCTTCCGGTTCCCCAACCCACCGGATCGGCTTTTCTCGTCCCGATCCCCGAATCGCGGGAGATCCCTCGGAGGGGGAAAGACGACACCCCTGGAATCCGACCCATGCCCGCCCCGCCCGAGCGCATCGTCTGCCTGACCGAGGAGACCACCGAAACCCTCTACCTCCTGGGTGAGGAGGGAAGAATCGTCGGCATCTCGGGATACACGGTCCGTCCAGAGCGCGCACGGCGCGAAAAACCCCGGGTTTCAGCATTCACGCACGCCAAAACCGAGCGCATCTTGGCCCTTGAACCGGATCTGGTCCTCGGCTTCTCCGATCTCCAGGCCGGCATTGCCGAATCACTCGTCCGCCAGGGCCTCGAGGTCCACCTCTTCAACCAGCGCAGCGTGGCGGGCATCCTGGCCATGATCGCGAACTTGGGTGCCCTGGTCGGCTGTCCGGAACGGGCCCGCGCGCTCGTCCGCACGCTCGAGGACGGACTCGACGAGATCAGTCAAGCAGCCCGGCTCTGGCCCCGGCATCCCACCGTTTATTTCGAGGAATGGGACGATCCCTTGATCTCGGGTATCGGGTGGGTCTCCGAACTGATCGAAATCGCGGGCGGCTGCGACTCATTCGGCGATCAGGCCCGGCACGGCCTGGCCAAGAACCGCATCATCGCGGATCCAGCCCGGGTCGTTGCGGCGGATCCCGAAATCATCCTGGCGTCCTGGTGCGGCAAGAAGTTCCGTCCCGAGCGTCTCGCCGCCCGTCCGGGCTTCGCGGCCATCCGGGCCGTCGCCTCCGGATGGGTCCACGAAATCCCCTCGAGCGAGATCCTGCAACCCGGCCCCGCCGCACTGACCGACGGGATCCGAAGGATCCATGGGCTTTTCGGTCGCTGGGTGGCCCGTTACGCCTGATCGGGCACGATCCCGGCGGGAGTCCCGACCGCAAGACGGGCTGCGTGCCGGATCTCGTCGGGGCTCGTCAGCCGGCGACCGAACACGATGCGTGCCGGATCCTCGCGCCGTTCGAGAAAACCCGCCTGCCAGAGCCGGTGGAGATGGGCGAGCGTCTCGCCGAAGGCGAAAGCCCGCTCATGGTCACTGAGTTCGCGTTCGAACAGCACGGGAACCATGTCGGAAGCGGTCGCAAAGCTGCCGGAGAGGGCCGTCAGGAGTCGGGCCAGACGGTCCTCATGGTGGGCCAAGAGTTCCCCGACGCGTGCCCGGGCCCCACGGAAGGGCCGGCCGTGGGAAGGCAGGATGAGGGCGTCGTCTCCAAACGCCCGGAAGCGGGCGAGCGCCGCCAGAAAATCGCCGAGCGGATCACCTTCGGGCTCGAGGGTGAAAACCGAGATGTTGCTCGAGATGGTGGGCAGCAGGAGATCGCCCGAAATCAAAACCGACTTTTCCGGGCAGTGGAAAAACGCGTGTTCCGGACTGTGCCCGGCTCCCGTTCCCACCTGCCAGCCCGGGCCGAGCGGAAGGACCTGCCCGGCCTCGATCCGTCTCAGCGAAGCCGGGAGGCGGGGCACCGCCCGGATGTAGAATCGGGCCCGCCCTTCGAACGAGTCCTGTTCCTGCGCCGTTGCCCCGTGCCGGGCGTAGAAACGGCCGAGCGTGGCCGCATCGGCCGGCGGACTCCGGCCCTGGATGAGACAGGCGCCCAGATACTCGGCCAGGGTCATCCGGAGCGGAACCCCGAGCCGGTCGCAGAGCCAATGGGCCAGACCGACGTGATCCGGGTGGAGGTGGCTTACGATCACCGCCACGGCCCGTTCGCCGGCGAGCGGACCTTCGATGAGTTCTGACCAGGCGTCCCGGGTCGGCCGGGTATCCATCCCGGTATCCAGGAGGGCGTAGCGTTTCTTCTCCTCGTCGCGGAGGATCCAGAGATTCACATGGTCGAGGGCCAGGGGCAAGGGCATCCGGACCCACAAGACCCCGGGGGCGATTTCAAGCGTTGATCCGGGGGCCGGAGGCTCCCGGTCCAGGATTTCAAGGCTCATCGGGCAAAGGGGGAGGCGCGGGACGGGCCGGTAGCCGGCATCACGGCTTCCCGGCGAGGCCGAGGAGATGGGACAGATCCTGCTCGGGCGGGACTCCGCTCGTGAGGTGGAGCCCCTCTCCCGGTGAGCGGACGATGATGCCGGGCGTCCCCTGGAACCCGAGCCAGCCGAACAGCAAGGTGGCATCGCGGATGGCCGCAAGCGTCCGGGGCTGGATCCGGTTCCGCGGCAGCGGCGGCAATCCGCCCTCGGCGTAGCGCGCCTCGAGGGTGTCGAGGGCGGCCTCCGGCCGGCGGCTCTGCAGGACCCTCGCGGCCTTGCCGAGACTGCTCCGGGCCAGTACCGCGACAAACAGGTAGCGCATCTGCAGACCATCCTTGAAAAGAGGTTTCACCCACTGCCAGAGGTGATGGCAGTAGACGCAGTTGGGGTCGACCATGGCATAGACGATGGTGCGAGGATGGGCGGCACCCTCGGCCACCCACGGCAGGTGGTCGAGCCGGTTCCAGACCCCCCCCCGGACCAGATAACGGTCGAGGAACCGGGCGGTCAGATTCGTACCCTGGGCATCGATCAGGTTGCCCATGAGGATGCCGCGGCCATCCCCCACCGAGTAGACGAGGGCCCGATGCATGCCGGACTCGATCACGTAACCCTCGATGCCGAGCCCGGTCGGGAAACGCCGGACGACCCGGACCCCCATCCGCTTGAACAGCTGGAGGGTGGGGGCGGGGGATCGGGCCCACGCCCAGGAACCTGTCAGCACAAGGCCCAGGAACAGCGCCGAGAGCACCCGGGACCGGCCGGCTGGACGGGCACAAGGGGGGCTCGGGTTCGTTGGCATGGGGATCACCGGACCAGGGAGGCGGCCAGTATACGACAGCCCGTCCTCCTCGTCCCCCCGTTACCAGCCGGCCGCGCATCCATCGGCGCGGGAATCGGATCCGGCCACAAAACCACCCTCCGCCGTCCGCAGGATCACCTGGGCGCGTCCAAAGCCATCGGTCGATTCCGAACGAACGACTGCGTGTCCGTGCCGGGCCAATTCGTCCACAGCCGCCTCCGGGAAGTCGGGTTCGACTGCGACCCGCACGCCGCCGTCCCACCGCCATCGCGGCCGGTCGACGGCCGCCTGGGGCAGGTCACCGTGGTCGACCAGCCGCTGGACCAGCTGGAGATGCCCCTGGGGCTGCATGAAGCCGCCCATGACCCCGAAGGGCCCCCAGGGTTGCCCCTCCCGCATGAGAAACCCGGGCATGAGGGTGTGGTAGCTCCTCCGGCCGCCTCCGGCCCGGTTGGGATGCCCCTCCTTCCGGCTGAAGCAAAGTGCCCGGTTGGATAACGCGATCCCGGTTCCCGGAACCACGATTCCGGATCCGAAACCCATGTAGTTGGACTGGATGAAACTCACCATGAAACCCGACCGGTCCGCCGTCGCGAGAAAGACCGTTCCGCCCAGGTAGGGTGCCTCCGGCACGAAGGGATGCGCGCTGTCCCGGATTGCGGCCGCCTGCTCCCGGAGGTGTTCAGGGTCAAGGAGCGCCGTGATGGCCGGGCTGTCCCCGGGATCGCCGATCCGGGCCAAGGCTTCGGCAAAGGAGCGCTTGATGGCCTCGATACTCTCGTGCATCACCTCACCGGGATCCGCGGGCGCCCTCATGGACAGGATCCCCAAAGCCTCGAGAGCCACGATGCCCTGGCTGTTCGGAGGCAGTTCATAGACCTCACAACCGTGGTAAGGGACCGACAGGGGATCCACCCAGAGACTGCGATGGGCGGCCAGATCCGAGGCCCGGAGCGCACCGCCCGCCCCCTGTGCGGCCCGGTCGATGGCCGCGGCGATCGTTCCCGTGTAGAAATCCTCCCCCCGGCTCTCCGCAATCCGCTCGAGGGTTGAAGCCAGCTCGGGAGAACGCCAGAGGGCACCCGCGCGCGGCACGAAGCCGGCCGGGAGGAAGGTGCGCTGCCAGTCCGCGAAGGCCGGATCCCGGAAACGTTCGGCCGCCTTGCGCCAGAATCGGGCCACCACGGGAGAAAGTGGAAAACCGTCCCGGGCGTACGCGATGGCCGGTGCGAACAGTTGCCGGAAAGGCAGGCGTCCCATGCGTTCGTGGAGATCGGCCCAGGCCCGCGGGGCACCCGGCACCATGACGGGTGTCCAGCCGCTTTCCGGCCACGGCGAGCCCAGTCCCGGCAGCAACGACGCTTCGGGCAGTGCGCCCGATCCGTTCAATCCCCAAAGCCGCCCCCCCTGGGAGACCAGGGCGAAGGCATCGGAGCCCAGGCCGTTACTGGTGGGTTCGACCACCGTGAGGGTGATCGCGGCAGCCAGGGCGGCATCCACGGCATTGCCGCCCTCGCGGAGCATGAAAAGACCCGCTTGTGCGGCCAAGGGCTGGGACGTGGCGACAAGGCCGCGATCCGCATGGACGCTCGAGCGCATGGGATCCCTCAGCCGTCCGCCGGCGGGGCGGATGCAGGCCGTGGCCGTCCGAGGGTCACCCCCCGCATCCAGACGGCGCCGGTCACGAGCAGAAGGACCCCGACGTTCAGGGCGAATGCCAGAAGACCGACGTTGACATCGGCGACGGGCTCGGGGAGGATGCCGCGCTCCCAGCGAACCGGGGCACCGCCGAAAGAAAACAGGGTGAGGGCAACGACGCCCACCGTCCCGCCCGCCCAGACTGCGCTCCGGGGAACCGGGTTATGGGGCAGGAGGCTGGCCCACAGGGCGGGGGCGAGCTGGGTCACATAGCCGTAGCCGAGGAGCAAAAGCAGCACGATGCCCTGCCCGCTCAAGCGTTCAAACAGAATGGCGGCGGCCGCGATGAAGGGAACGAGTGCACGGGCCAGAAGGTTGAGCCGCTCCTCGTTCCACCGGGGCAGACAGGGACCGGCCACATTGCGTGCGAACTGGGTGGCAATCGCGAGCAAGAGCATGGAGCCCGGGACCAGTGCCGAAAGCAACCCGGCCCCGCCAATCAGGCCAAGCATCCAGCCGGGCAGCGTGTGGGCCGCGGCGGCCAAGAGGGCGAGATCATGGTTGGGAAGCCCCGGCAGAATCACGAGCGCCGCAAAACCGGCCAACAGGGCAAACAACAGGACGAGCTGGTAGAGCGGCAGGAAGATCGCGTTCTTGCGGAACAGGTCCTCATCCCGGGCGGCATAGATCGAGCCGAAGGTATGGGGCCAGAGGTAAAAGCCCAGAACCGAAAGCAGAACCGTCGAACTGAACCAGACCGGGTTTTTGCCGGTGGCGGGCAGTTTGAGGAAACCGGGGTGCTGGCGGGCAATCGTGCGGAACAGGGGTCCGATGCCACCGCTCGCGTGAATGGGGAGGAAGAGCCCGAGGAAGATCACGGCAGCGAGCAGGACCAGATCCTTGATGGCCGCCGTCCAGGCTGCGGCCCGGATACCCGAGGCCATCACATAGACGGTGAGCGCGAGCGTGCCGAGCAGGACGGCCACGAAGGATCCGACCTTCCCGGCCGTTGTCACTTGCACGATGAGACCGAGACCCTCGAGCTGGAGGGCCAGGTAGGGGAACATGGCGAGAATGCCCACGAGGGCCACCCCGAAGCCGAGCGTCCGGCTGTCGTACTTGGCCACGAAGAAATCGGTCTGGGAATAGAGCTTGCGGGTTCTCGCAAAACGCCAGATGGGCGGCAGCAGCCAATAGCCGAGTCCGTAGGCCAAAGCCCCGTAGGCGACAATGTAATAGGACGGGGCGCCCAAGCCGTAGGCCCAACCGCTTGCGCCGAGAAAGGTGAAGGTGGTGTAGATCTCTCCCGCGAGGAGAAAGAAGATCAGAAACCCGCCGAAACCGCGACGGCCGACCGTCCATTGCTCGAGGTTCATGACGCGGCCGCGGCGGGCCGCAAGACCGAGGCCCAGAACCCCGAGCCAAACGGCTGCCAGGATGACGACGGCCGCGTTCACCGGGGCGCGTGTCCGCCCCGTTCAATCCAGTAGACGAGCCCCATGAATCCGGAGGCGAGAGTCGTCCAGAGCAGAACCCAGAAAAGCAGGAAAGGCAGATCCAGGACCCAGGGATGGACCCGGTTCAGGAAGAAAGGACCGCCGAGCAGGGCTGCCGGAGCGGGTAACGAGAGGACGAGGGCGATGATCCGCCGCCAGCGAAGCCGGTGGTGGATTTTCAGAAACCCTCCTCGAGCAGGTGTCTTCCCGCGGTCAGGAACATCTCGACACCGTTGACGAGTGCGCTTTCGTCGATCGTGAAACGGGCGTGATGGTGGGGATAGACGGTTTCCGCGCCCGGCTGACCGGCCCCAACATAAAAGAAGGCACCCGGGGCCTTTTCCTGGAAGGCGGAAAAGTCCTCCCCGCCCATGTTCCGTTGGTCGAAATCGACCGCCCCTGCACCGAAGAGGGCTGTGGCCGACGCCTCGACCACCCGGTTCACGCCCTCATGATTGACGACGGGCCGGTAGCCCCGGTCGTAGCGAAACTCGTAGCTCGCCCGGTGGGCGGCCGCAAGTCCCGCCAGGATGGCTTCCATCCGTTCCGGGATGCGCTTGCGCAGCTCGGCATTGAAGGTCCGGACCGTCCCGTTCAGTTCGACGGTGCCCGGCAGGACATTGTGTGCGGTCCCGGCATGGAACTGCGTCACGGAGACCACGAGACTGTCCAGAGGATCCGTCTCGCGCGAGACCAGCATCTGGAAGTTCTGAACCACCTGGCTCGCCAGCACGATCACGTCGACCGAGGACTGCGGGCGGGCCGCGTGCCCGCCCCGGCCGGTGAGCCGGATATGGAAAACGTCGGGTGCCGCCATCATGGGACCGTAGGTCACGGCGATCCGGCCGGCCGGCACATGCGCCCAGAGGTGGGTACCGATCACGGCATCGACTCCATCCATGACTCCCGCCCCGACCATCTCCTCCCCGCCACCCGGGAACAGTTCCTCGGCATGCTGGAACAGGAAGCGGATCTCGCCCGGCCATTCCTTGCGGAGTTCTCCGAACGACCGGGCCGCGGCGAGCAGCATCGCCGTATGGCCATCGTGTCCGCAGGCATGCATCGCCCCCGGCCGCGCCGACCGGAAGGGAACCTCGTTTTCCTCGGTGATCGGCAGGGCATCCATGTCGGCCCGGATCGCGAGGATGCGACCCGAGCGCGCACCCTTGAGCACACCCACCACGCTCGTGCCCGCCGGATGACTGATGTCCATACCGGGAATCTCGGACAGGCGTTCGGTCACGAAACGGGAGGTTTCATGCTCCTCAAAAGAAAGCTCGGGATGCTGGTGGAGATGGCGACGCCAGCGGATGAGATCGGGCTCCAGGGCCCGGGCCTGCTTGCGGGCGGATTCATGGATTCGAACGGACGGCAGTTCGGCGGGATGTCGCATTGCATCTCTCTCCCTGTTTGTAGAAGAAAACGGACGGCCCGGCCCAAGCTGGCACACTTTGCCGGGGCTGTCAAGCCGGGCGGATCGGGTTCGGCGCGATCCAAACTGATGGGGTGTGCGCCCGTTGCATCCCCCATTAACCCAAAGAGCCAACTCGTGGCACCAGGGCATCTAAGCGATGATGAATTGATCCTGCATCATGCGGTCAAATGCCCACTCCCCGGTACGGGATCGGATGGTATCCGTGCCCTTGTGGCGAGTGCAGGAGGTAGTCCATCTCTCCAGGCTGTCCGCCGACGTGCCGCTCGATCAGGCGGCGACCCCAAAAGTCGGGGCCGGCGTCGCGCAGCGCTCCGAACACGCCTTTGAGGTTTGTGGTTTCAAAGGTCCCACGGCCGAGCCTGAGCTCGACCAGATCGATATCGACGGCGTCCGCGCGTTTCAGATAGCTCTGACCGAAGGTGAAACGGCCAAGAGGCGTGCCCCGGTGATCGACAGTCAGGACGAACCGACCGGCCGTAACCGGGGATGTCTCCCCCGGCAGGGTGATATGGACGAAGCATTCATTATTCGATGCCTTAGAAATCATCGCTCAACTTGGCTGGCTTGCGCGCCCGCTTCCGCTCTTTGAGCCGTGCAAGCACCAAGCCTCTCTCGTCCCGAATGGGATCGGCAACCTCGTCAAGCTGTCCGATCAGGTCGTAGGCCCATAGAAGCGCGGTGTAGATGGCGATACCGGTGGAGGGCTGCCCCCTTTCGGCATCCCGGACCGCGCGGACCCCGGTGCCGATCTTCTCGGCGACCTCCGCCAAGGTCAGATTCCGCCGTGTCCGGGCCGTGCGCAGATCGGCGCCCAGTCGCTTCAACGCGACTTCGACGGCATGGGGGGGGCGGCGAGAAGAGGGTTGCGTTTAACCATAGTCTATTTAGGGCATTTTATCTAAGTTAACCTGCCATGAAAAGCATATATACACAACCAGGCATTTTCAACTTAAATGCTTTAAAAAGAA
>JAKARN010000042.1 GCA_021828425.1 Pseudomonadota bacterium
TGGGCTTCTGCGACTCCGGTCCTGGTGAGTGATCGGACTCCATGGGTCGATCTCGAGGTTGCGCGGGCGGGATGGTCTATCCCTTTGGGGGATCCCCGGTTGTTTGCCAAACAGATCGATCACCTTGCGAAGATGACTGAAGCCGAGCATGCCGAATGGCGGGGCGGGGCTCTTTCTTGTTTGCAGCGTCTTCAGGAAGAGGCGTTGCCGGAGGCGTATGAACGGCTTTTCTCCCCAGCCACTGCCAGATCGAAGAATCGAGGCACGAATGAATAGCGACCAGCCGATCGTGACCGTGATTGTTCTGGTGAAGAACGAGTCTCTTCACCTGTCCCGGTTGATCCGCAGTTTCGATGCGGTTCCCGCCCGTTTCTTGATAGTCGACTCTGGAAGCACGGATGGCACCGTGGAGCTGGCGCGCCAGCTCGGTGCCGAGGTCTACTCGCATCCGTTCGAGAACCATTCCCGGCAGTTCAACTGGGCGTTGGAGACGGTACCGGTGGATACGCCGTGGACCATGCGGATGGACGGGGACGAGTATCTCCTGCCCGAGCTCGCCGCCGAGATGGCTCGTGTATTGCCCGCCACAGACCATAAGGTCGACGGGTGGCTCATTCGCCGACGGGTCTATTTCTGGGGGCGCTGGATCCGGCATGGGGGCTATTATCCGAGCTGGTTGCTCAGAATCTGGTGCACGGGAAGGGGACGCCTCGAGGATCGGGCGATGGATGAGCATGTGGTTCTGGAGGGGAGGGGACCGGTGCTTCGCATGGAGCATGATTTTGCCGACGAAAATCTCAAGGGGCTGGGATTCTGGACCGACAAGCACAATGGCTACTCGGATCGCGAGGTGCTGGATCTCCTCCATCCTCCGGAAGGAGGTGTTCCTGAAGGACAGGCCGGGCGGAGGCGAAGACTCAAGCTGTCGATCTACATGAGGATCCCCATTTTTTTCAGGGCTTGGCTATACTGGGCTTATCGTTACGTGATCCGGCTGGGATTTCTGGATGGCCTCCCGGGGATGGTTTTTCATTTTCTGCAGGCCTTCTGGTATCGGTTCTTGGTTGATGCGAAACTCTACGAACATCGATTGAGAGATAGGGGAAATGATTCCCGGGAGCCGGCTAGGACCTCAAGGTAGCCGGAGCGGGCCTCTGGCCGCGGATGGCTGAGGGCAGGGATCGTCCTTCCACCGGGGATTTCTTCACCCGTGTCGGAACCGTCTGCCGGACCAATCCCCCCAACCTTCACCAGCAGTTTTCAACGAGATATAAGGAGCGATCACGATGAGCGCAATACTTGGACTCAACGCATTCCATGCCGATTCCTCAGCATGTCTCCTGGTGGATGGCCGCCTCGTTGCGGCTGCGGAAGAGGAACGCTTTCGCCGGATCAAGCACTGGGCGGGTTTCCCGAGCCATGCCATCGCCTACTGCCTGGAGAGCGCGGGGCTCAGCCTGTGGGACCTTTCCGGGATCTCCTACAACAGCGATCCAAAAGCCAATCTCGCGAGGAAGGCCGCTTTTGTCCTGGCCCACCGGCCGGAATTCCAGTTAGTCAGGGATCGGGTGCGCAATGCCCGGAAAAGAATCACCATGGAACAGAGTTTCCGGACGGAGTTTCCGGGAGACCGCCTGCGGGACAATCCCCGTCCGGTCGGGCATCATCGTGCCCATCTGGCTTCGGCGTTCCTCGTCTCTCCGTTTGAGGAGGCGGTTGTCGTATCGATTGACGGGTTTGGCGACTTTGCCTCTGCCGCATGGGGGCTTGGGCAAGGCACGGAAATCAGGGTTGAAGGCCACGTTTATTTCCCCCATTCACTCGGTGTCTTTTACGAAGCGCTCACGCAGTATCTGGGCTTCCTCCACTACGGGGACGAATACAAGGTCATGGGCCTGGCCCCGTATGGCATGCCCAACCAGATCGACGCCCTTCGAGAGGTCGTGGGGATCTGCAAGGATGGGCGCTATCGCTTGGATCCGCGTTTCTTCAGGCACTGGAACGAACCGGTCGATTATCGGTGGAACCAGACAGCACCTGTCGTCGGGACTCTCTATACCCCCGACTTGGAAGCCCTGCTGGGACCCGCCCGAGCCCCCGATGACCCGCTCGAGGAACGCCATCGCGATATTGCCCGCTCTGTACAGGCTGTCTACGAGCAGGCTTTTTTTGCTTTGCTACGCAGCCTTCATCGCCGCTACCGTGTGGATGCCATCGCACTGGCGGGAGGGTGCGCGATGAACTCGGTTGCCAATGGAAAGATCACCTTGGAAACCCCATTCCGGAAGGTTTATGTCCAGCCGGCCGCAGGCGATGCCGGAGGGGCTCTGGGGGCCGCGCTCGAGGTCTCTCGTAGAACCGGGTCGTTGAAGTCCCGTTTCCGGATGGATCACGCCTACTGGGGTCCGGAGTTCCGCGATGCGGATTTCGCAGCGCTTATCAGCGAACGTCGGGGTTCCTTCGAACAGGCTGGCTGTCGGGTCACCCGCAGCCCGGATTCCACGGCTCTGTGTGCGGACGTTGCAGAATCGATTGCCCAGGGACAGGTGGTGGGCTGGTTTCAGGGTCGTATGGAATGGGGTCCCCGGGCATTGGGCAACCGATCCATCCTGTGCGATCCCAGGCGGGGGGACATGAAGGCGATCCTCAATGCGAAGATCAAGCGGAGGGAATCCTTCCGGCCTTTCGCTCCCTCGATCCTGAGAGAGGAAGTCGCGAATTGGTTCGAGATTGATGACGACGAGCCCTTCATGATGAAGGTATTCCAGATCCGCGCGGAGGGAAGATCCCGGATTCCTGCTGTTACTCACGTTGACGGTTCCGGCCGCCTCCAGACCGTGACCCGTGAGCAGAATCCGCTTTACTATGACCTCATCCGTCAATTCTTCGCCTTGACAGGGGTCCCCATGATCTTGAACACATCGTTCAACGAGAATGAACCAATCGTCTGCCGGCCAGAAGAAGCCCTTGACTGTTTCCTCAGGACCCACATGGATCTCCTGGTTCTGGGCAACTGGCAGATCCGGCGGAACCCCGGGCCCTTCGATGCCTCGGGAGCGGGAATGACATGAAAGTCTCGGTGATCACCACCGTCAGGAATGGCGTTGCCACCCTTCGCACCTGCCTCCGGAGCGTCGCCCTGCAGCATCGCCGCTCACCCCGTGGACGGGAGTTCGAGATCGAGCAGGTCGTGGTGGACGGGCTCTCGACCGACGGGAGTCTGGATTTGGTCCGCGAGTACCCCGAGACGGTCCGTCAGATGATCTCGGAACGGGATCGCGGGATTTACGACGGAATGAACAAGGGCCTTGCACTGGCAACGGGCGAGATTGCCGGGTTTTTGAATGCCGACGACTTCTTTTTTTGCCCGGACGCCCTGGGACGGGTGGTGGATGCCTTCTCGGATGGTGTGGACAGCTGTTACGGCCAGGTCGCCTATGTGGATCCGGCGGAACCGACGCGGATCCTCCGGGTCTGGCCGGGAACTTCCTATCGGCGTCTCCGTTTCCGATATGGATGGATGCCGCCCCATCCCACCTTCTATGCCCGGCTTGGTCTCTACCGGCAATTCGGAGCAATGCGGCTCGACCTCGGGAGCGCGGCCGACTACGAACTCATGCTGCGCTTTCTCTTTCTCCATGGCCTTTCTTCCATCTGCATCCCGGATTTCTGGGTTGCCATGCGATTGGGCGGGGCCAGCAATGCAACGGTCCGGAACCGGATACGGGCGAACCGTTTCGACCGGCAGGCCTGGAGGGTCAATGGCATCTCCCCGTTCCCCGGGTTCCGGGTGCTCAAACCCCTGCGCAAGCTCCCCCAGTTCTGGACGCCCCCGTCTCCGGTGCTCAAAAGGACGCTGGCCTCCTTCCTGGACGGGGCCGGATCGGTATCCTCACCCTGATTGGCAGACCGGATCAGGCGCCGGCTGTCTTTTTCCCACGGTTCTGGATCTGCCCGGCAATCCACGGGTAGGTTCGGCGCAGCCCGGCTTCGAGGGACTCGGTGGGGGCCCAACCCAGCCGTTCTTGGATCAGCCGGTTGTCGGAGTTGCGCCCGCGCACGCCCAGGGGTCCGGGCACATGCCGGAGCCGGATCCGCTTGCCCGCGATCTTCGCGATCTGTTGCGCCAGCCCGTCGATCGTGACCTGCTCGGCCGAGCCGATGTTCACGGGGCCCGTCCACTCCGACCGGGTGAGACGGATCGTGCCCTCGAGGCACTCGTCCACGTAGAGGAACGACCGGGTCTGCTGCCCATCCCCCCAGATCTCGATTTCGTCCCCATCGCGGGCGAGGGCGATCTTGCGTGACAGGGCCGCAGGGGCCTTCTCGCGTCCCCCGTCCCAGGTACCCTCGGGTCCGAAGATGTTGTGGTAGCGGGCGATCCGCACCTCGAGTCCGTGGTTGCGGGCGAAGGCCAGGTAGAGCCGTTCGCTGAACAGCTTCTCCCAGCCGTATTCGCTGTCCGGGGCCGCCGGATAGGCCGAATCCTCGGAACAGCAGGGGTTGTCCGGATCTTCCTGGTTGTAGGCCGGGTACATGCAGGCCGATGAGGAATAGAAGATCCGCTTCGTGTTGCGCCGGTGGCAGGCTTCGAGGACGTTCAGGTTGATCAAGGCCGAGTTGTGCATGATGTCGGCATCGTTCTCACCCGTGAACACGAATCCGGCACCGCCCATGTCGGCGGCCAGCTGGTAGACCTCGTCGAAGCCCCGATCGAGGGCTTCCCGGCAAATCACAGGATCGCGGAGATCCCCGATCAGGAAATCGTCGGCTGCCGTGGGAGAAAATTCCGGGTACTTGAGATCCACACCGCGTACCCAGCAGCCCCCATCGGCCTTGAGGTGCCGGACCAGGTGGCTTCCGATGAATCCACCCGCTCCACAGACCAGAACATTTCGTTTAACCGTCATCGCGCATACCTCCTGTCAGCAGTCTTGAATTGAACCGGCAATCCGCCGGATCCAAAGTGGATCCGTCTGCCCGTTCCCGGGCCGGAAGGCCTGTTAAACCGCGGCCCTTCGTTCCCCCACGGGATCTCCCTCTCAGGGTGCCACATGGATTCATCCGGCCTCGTCCTTCAGTCCGGCTCTTCGAGAAACGGCCACTCCGCCCACTTGAGCTTGCGGTCCAGCATCACAAATCCCGTGAAGTAAAACACGGCCACGACGATGAATCCCCAGGTGAGGAGCGGGGTGGGACCGTGGAGCACCCATCCCAGATAACCGATGCCGCCGAACCCGAGTGCGAGAGTGGCCTCGAAGAAGGCGATGCGCCGGCTCGAAAAACCCAGCAGGGCGAGAAAGTGGTGGAGATGGTCGCGACCGCCATGAAGCGGGTTGCGGCCCCGGAGGATCCTTCGCAGCATGACACTGATCGTGTCCAGGATCGGCAGTCCCATGATCCAGACGGCCACGATCGGGGGGAGGCCCGCCCCTGGCGACTGGCTCAGGTGGATCAGCATCCACGCCAGCGTGAATCCGAGGAAGGTGCTCCCCGTGCTCCCGAGAAAGACCCGGATCCGCCGCCGCGAATATTGCAGATTGCAGGCCAGGAATGCGGCGAGCCCGCCTCCCAGGATCAGGACGGCGGTCTGGATATCCGCTCGTCCGGTTGCCTGGGCGAAAAGCCCGATCCAGAACAGGGAGGCGAGGCTCACGAGTCCCGCGAGCCCGTCCGAGCCGTCGATCAGGTTCATCGAGTTCGTGACGCCCAGGATGCAGAGCACCGTGAAGGGAACCGCGAGGAGCCCGGTTCTGACCCGCCCGCCCCCCCAGAGGTTGCCGAGCCGGATGAGGATCACATGGGCCGTGAGCGCGGCGATACTGGCGATCGCCACCTCCAGGAAGGCCCGGACGCCCGGGCCGACCCGGGCGGTGGCATCGTCCGCGATGCCCACCGTGGCGAGCAGGGTCACGCAGAGGAGGTAGGGTGGCCATTCGGGGAAGTGGAGGGGGTGGACGAGATAGAGCAGTGCCGAGGTGGTGAGGAAGCCCGCGAGAATCGCGATACCGCCCGTGAGCGGGACCGGGGCGGTGTGATGCTTGAGGAACCCGGGCGCATCGAGGAGACCGAGCAGCCGGGCATAGGGGTTGAGGAGTCCGATCGTGATCGCCGTGAGCACAAATCCACTGCTTCCGGCCAGGAACTCAATCATGTTCCGGTCTCCCTTGTTCTTGCTGCGTGATTCCCGAGCAGTCCGTTCCGCAAGCCGGGTGGCGCTCGAGCCTCGCTCTCGCAGCGTCATGATAACACGCGGAGTTGCCCCGGCCCCTCGTGGGCAGTGGGGACCTCATGGCCGCCACTCCGCGAGGAAGCCGATACCGCGATGGTTTCCGGGTTTGTGGGTCAGTTCGGAGGCGAGCGCGTCCACGAGCGTGTCCGCGTTTCGCTCTTCCACGAGGAGGAGTCTGCGGAGTGCCGCCCGGAAATCGCCGGGTGTGAGGCCGGTCAGTGCGGCGAGGCGCGACTCCCCGTCACCCGAAACCCGCGGACACTGCCAGGCGTCGAGCACGGCATTGGCCATCTCGAGCGCCTGGCTCCGTGTCAGGGGATCCAGCCGGACCTTGAGATCGAAGCGCCGGAAGGCCGCCTCGTCGAGATCCGTGACGCGGTTCGTGGAGGCCAGGAAGAGTCCCCGGAAGTTCTCGAGACCGACCAGAAACTCGTTGACCAGGGTGGCCTCCCAGTTCTGCTGGGTCCTCCCGCGTTTCCCGAGGAAGCTGTCCACCTCGTCCACCTGGAGGAGGGCACCTTCCTCCTCGGCCTGCCGGAACATGTCGGCGATCTTCTGCTCCGACTCCCCGACGTAGCACCCGAGCAGATCCGAGGCGCGGTAGAGGCAGTGGGGGAGATCCAGGCTCTCGGCCAGGTGTTTCCCGAAGGCGGTCTTGCCGGTACCCGGAGGTCCGTAGAGGCAGATCCGGAGTTCGGGGTGCTGCCCGAAGGCGGTCCGGATGCCCTTGAGGTCGATGTCGGGATTGATCCAGTCGGGCCGGTACGGGAGCGGGGAGGCGCGCTCTCCCCGGGGGATGGGTTTCTCCCCGGAGGCCACGAAGAGACCTTGGAGCACCCGTTCCATCACGGTCTCGGCCGAGGGTCCCGTGCGCGAGGCCAGGCGGGCCGTGCGCGCCGCGGTGTCCAGATGGGCCGGCATGCAGGCGGATCCCCGGGCCACGCGGCGGATCCAGCTCTCGGTCACGCCGAGTCCCTCGACCCGCTCGGCCAGGATGCGCTCGCGCACCCGCGCGGGCGGGGCATCCAGCCTGAGGATGTAACTGAAGCGCCTGAGGAGAGCGGGATCGATCTGGTCCACGACGTTGCTGATCCAGAGGGCCGGGATGGGGTTGGTCTCGAGGAGGTGGTGGGTCCACGCCTTGTGGGTTGCGTTCGGGTCAGGGATAAATTCCCCGTCCGGGCCGGCGGGAAAGGCGTCTTCCATCTCGTCCAGGAGAATGGCCGAGTGCTCGTGCTGCTCGAGCGTCTGCTGGCAGAGCCTGAAGAGGAGGAGGCGCTTTTTGCCGGGATAGGGGTCGCCGTCGGCATCGGTCTCGCTCACCTCGAAGAGGGAAAGTCCGGCCTCCCGGCCGATGAGTCTCGCGAGTTCCGTCTTGCCGGAACCCGGTGGGCCGTAGAGGAGCACGTTGACCCCGGATGTCCGTTGGGAGCGGGCATTGCGGAAGAGGTCAACCAGGAGATCGAGGTCTGTGGCCACATGAGGGTAATCCGCGCGCGCGAGCCGGCATGCCGGGGCCTCACGGAAGAAACGGCCGAAGAGCTCCTCCACCGTGGTTTCGCCCCCTGACAGGAGTTCGGCAAGCCCGTCCATGAGATCGACCCGGCTCTGGAGCGTCCCCCCCTCCCGGGAATCGAAGCGGAGGAGGCCCACCCGGGCGAGCGTTCCGCCGGAACCGAGTGCCTTTTTGACCTCGTCGACCGGTGCCTTGAGCAGATGGCCCAGGATCTGGCAGATCCGGAGGTTGCCGAGTTCAAGCCCCAGGCAATGGGAACACTCGCTGAACCACTCGACCCGGTTCAGGATCACGAAGAAGCCGATCAGGTTCTGTTCGAGCGGGGTGAGCCCGAAGACCGACTGGAAATTCTTCAGGTTGCCCGCCAGGGGCTCCGGAAATCCCGGTTCCAGGCGCCGGATCCGGGACAGGGCCCGCCTCACCTCGCCGAGACGGAAATGCGACAGTTCCAGATCTTGATCCTCCTCCTCGGGGAGGAGGGACCTTGTGCGCAAGGATTTGAGCCCCAGCTGCCGCAGGATCCCGGCATTGAGGAGCAGCGGGGCCAGGTCCTTCCGGGCCTCGGGCAGGAGCAGCATGCGGAGACCCCAGAGCCGACACAGGGCTTGGGGGCCGTCCGGCGCGCGTCCCGGGCACCGGGTTTTCAAATTGCGGACGGGGGGGCGTGCGGGATTCATGGTGGCTCCTCGGAACGGGTGGATTCTGTGATAGTCTGGTCTCCACTTGCGACAAGATGTGTCGCATCCGAAAACCCGGAGGGGCCATGCCCGCGACGAGCCAGGTCATCAAGCGCCATTTCGCCATGCTGGAGCACGTCCCGAGGGCGCCCGGGTGTGTCAAGACACTGGATCTCCAGCAGCAGATCGAGCACACGACCCGCAAGGAGATCAGTGTGCGGAGCATCCAGCGGGACCTCATGAAACTCCAGGATGCTTTTCCCCATCTCGAATACAAAAGGGAGGACCGGACGTACTACTGGTTCTGGTCGAAGGATGCGCCGCAGAGGGGTTTCCCGGCCATGGATGTCTACACGGCCTTGGGCTTCCGGTTCATGGAGGATCGCCTGTACGAACTCCTCCCGCCCACGGTCCTCAAGCATTTCAAACCCTACTTCTCCCAATCGCGCTCTCTCCTGGTCGAGCATGGAGAAGGCGATGTCGCGCGCTGGCAGGAGCGGGTTTGCGACGTCACGGGCGATCTGCCCCGCAAGGCCCCGGACATCCCGGCAACGGTATCCGGCCCGGTCTACGAGGCGCTCTTCGAGGGCCGCCAGCTCGAGATCACCTATCAGAAGCCCGGTGAGGATCGGCCGCAGGGCAAGCCCTACATCCTCCATCCGCTGGCCCTCATACCGTGCAGAAAGATCATCTACCTCGTGGCCAGGGCCTGGAATTACAAGGAGCCGCGGCTCTATGCCCTCCCGCGCATCCGCACGGCCAGAAAGCTCATGGCCTCGGCCAATCAAAAGAACTTCCGGCTGGACGATTACATCGAACGGGGCGAGGTCGAGGTGACGCTCGGCCCGGATCCCCTGCAACTCAGGCTCTCGGTCAGTCGGGAGGCTGCCTTCTACCTGCGCGAGCAGCCCCTCTCGGAGGACCAGAAAATCGAGCCGGCCGGGCGGAGTGCTTCGGTGGTCACGGCCACGGTGCGCGACACGCGCGCGTTGCGCCGCTGGCTCCTGGGCCAATGCGAGTGGGTCACGGTACTCGGGCCCGCTCCGCTGCGCCGGGAGCTGTCCCGGATCCTGGCGAAGGCGCAGGCCGGCTACACCCCAGTCAGACTCCCGCCTCGGAAGGCGATCCGCCCAAGCCGGAGACCGGGCATTCCGGCAGCCCCGGGGAAGCCCGAAGCCGGACGGAAGCCCGCTCACCGGGCACCCCCCGTCCGCGTCCGGTTACGGGCTGGCGGACGGATCCCGGGGAATCGACGGGG
>JAKARN010000043.1 GCA_021828425.1 Pseudomonadota bacterium
CACTTCATTGGTTCCTTTCTTTCACAGCAACGAGGATTACGACGAGATCATCTTCTACCATGCCGGGGAATTTTTCTCGCGGGACAACATCCATCCCGGCATGATGACCCTGCACCCCTCCGGCGTGACGCACGGTCCTCATCCCAAGGCGCTCAAGAACATTTTCGAGCCCAAGGCGGCGGGAACCAATGAAGTGGCGGTCAATGTGGACGCGCGTGATCCCTTGGAAGTGGGAGAAGCCGCCCATGCCATTGAATGGCCGGAGTATGCCGATTCGTGGAAGAAACCCTGAACCGATGGGGCGTCTCAGCATTTCCAGAGGGAGTCCGGTTTGAAGCTGGCGAGTGTGGCGGGGGATGGGCGCGATGGTTCGCTCGTCGTCGTTTCGACCGACCTGACCCGGATCCGCCGAGTCCCGGAAATCGCCGGCTCGCTCCTTCAGGCACTCGAACAGTGGGTACAGGTCGAGCCGGATTTGCGCCGTGTGGCGGACGCCCTCGAACGGGACCAGGAGGGAGGCGAGCCCTTTCCCGGCACGACGGTCGGCGCTTGTCTGCCCCGTGCTTTCCAGTTTGTTGATGGCAGTGCCTATCTGGCTCATGTCGAACGGGTGCGTCGGGCCCGGGGTGCGGAGATGCCTCCCAGTTTCAAGGTCGATCCCCTGATGTACCAGGCGGTGAGTGACCGCTTCCTGGGACCCCATGAACCCGTTGCCGTGGCCGATGAGTCCTACGGCATTGATCTCGAGGCCGAAGTGGGTGTGATAGTGGACGATGTTCCGATGGGAGTTTCACCATCGGCCGCGCGGTCGCATATCCGGCTGATCACCCTCATCAACGATGTTTCACTGCGCAACCTCATTCCCGGCGAACTGGCCAAGGGTTTCGGTTTTCTCCAGGGGAAACCCCTGTCTTCACTGGCGGCGGTGGCGGTGACGCCGGACGAGTTCGGCACTGACTGGACCGATGCCCGGGTCCATCGTCCACTTTGTTCCACGATCAACGGCATCCGGCTCGGAGATCCGGATGCGGGGGTGGATATGCAGTTCGGTTTTGATGAGCTCGTTGCCCATGCCGCCCGGACACGGCCGCTTGGAGCCGGGACACTCGTGGGCTCGGGAACCGTGGCGAACCAGGATCCAGCCCGAGGTTGTTCCTGTCTCGCGGAGCGACGGGTGCTCGAGATCCTGTCCGGCGGGGAACCCCAAACGCCCTTTCTCCGTTTTGGGGACCGGATCCGTATCGAAATGCATGACCGGGATGGCCGCTCCGTTTTCGGTGCCATCGAGCAGAACATTGTCCGCGCCTGATTCCGGTCTGGAACTCTACGGCTACTTCCGTAGTTCGGCCGCCTGGCGGGTCCGGATCGGACTCCGTTACAAGGGAATCCAAGCCATCCATCATGGCGTGCATCTCCTTCGTGACGGTGGCGAACAGCACACCCAGGCTTACCGTGCCCTCAACCCGCTTGGACTCGTTCCGACCCTGATTGATCAAAAGCTTGTGCTGACCCAGTCGATGGCAATTCTCGAATACCTCGAAGAAAGCCACCCGGCCCCCCCTCTCCTGCCCCGGGACCCGGTTGCCCGGGCGCAGGTCCGGAGCTGGGCCCAAGCCATTGCCTGCGACATCCATCCGCTCAACAACTTGCGGGTCCTCCAGTATCTGGAGCGTGAGTTGCACCAGCCCGAGCCTGCCCGCCGGGTCTGGTACCGTCACTGGGTCATCCTCGGACTGGAAGCCCTCGAACTCGAGATTTCGCGAATCCGCCCCGACGATCGCTTTTGCTGGGGTGAGACACCGACTCTGGCCGATGTTTGCCTCGTACCCCAGCTTTACAACGCCCGGCGTTACGAGGTTGAGCTTGCACCATACCCCCGACTGTGTCGGGTAGAACGAGCCTGCTATGAACTCGAAGCGTTCGCCCTGACCCACCCCGACCACCAACCCGACGCCCCCCAGTGACTCAGATGGTTCCCCTCTGGTCATTCGGTGGGTTTTGGCTCGGACTGGCACTGGTCGGCATGGTCTTTGCCCTCTACTGGGGCTGGTCGCGCTGGCTTTGGGGATCGGGCTTGATGCTCCTCCTGTTCGGGGCCACGATCTTTTGGCAGACGGCCTGGTTCAACCTGCTTCTGGTCTGGATCCTGATCCTCTCTTTCCTGTTGGCGGTCAATCTGCCGGAACTCCGGAGGTGGATCGTGACCGGCCGCCTCTACCACCGGTATCGCCAGCGGGTCCTTCCGTCCAACCTCGGGTCAAGGCTCTCCATCGAACCCACGATTGGTTGGTTTGCCGATTTCGCGACAGACCATCTGCGGCTTGCACGAGCCCCGCCTCGGACCTCGCCCCCGGCCCCGAACGAGGAAGAGCGAGCATGGCTCGAATCCTTTCCCGAAAGGCTCGAGGCCTGCCTGCAATCGTTGCCGGCGCGGGATCTCGCTCCGCGGAGCGGGGGCTGGGCCAGTGCCTTTGCCGATCTCGGATTATGGCGGTTGGTGCTTTCTCGGGAGGCTCGGGGCCCTGCGATTTCGATGGCGGGCAAGATGCGCGTTCTGGCTCAGCTTGCAGCACGGGAACCCGCGTGGGCGCTGTTGGCCGCCCGGACCGTCTTTTCCGGCAGTTACGAGTTGCTGGCCTTATTGGCCGGGCAGGCTCCCGCACCGCCGGTCCTCGACCGGCTGGCCACGGGTGAAAGCGTGGCTGCACTGGTGGACTGGACACCCTCGGAGCATGCCCTGCGACCCGGAGGAGGTGTGGTGGAGCGGGCACGCTTCGGTGAGCGTGACAACGTGCTGGGGGTCAGGCTTGGGGGCGAACAATGGGGAACCTGGATGGCCGAGGGCATCGATCTTGTGCTGCTGGCCTTCCGCCTGTCCGACCCGCAGCACCTCCTGGATGACCGGGGAGATCAACCGCGGGTGGCGATTGCGCTTCTCGATCGTGCAAATCCGTGCTTGGATTGGCATCTCATGGCGCGTCGTGGGGGACTCGAGGCCTACCGGCTTCGGATGACCCCAACCTTCCTGCCTTGGGATCAGATTCTCGTGGTCCAGGGGGCGGCGATGAATCGTGACCCGCTGGAATCCTTCCGCCGCTTTTTCCGGGATCGTATGGAACTCAATCGACGGGCCATGACGCTGGGTGTGGCCCAGGCCTTTCTCGATGAGGCCAGCCGCTGGACGACATTCCTCGAGGCCGGATCCCAATCGGTGGCTCCGCCCCGTCCAGCCGACCTGGCGGCAGGGGTGGAGATGGTCTGGGCAGTCGATCAGCGTGTCCATGCGGAGCTCCTGTACTGGCAGGAACCGTTCGGCCGGCCGGTGGAACTATCCGTTTTTGATCCGGATGACGCACCCGATCTGCTCTCCCGCCTGTTGCGGGGGCACGCCGCTATCTTGGGTGCTCCGGGTCTTGCCGGGCCTTTCGGACGCCTGACCGAGGAGCGGGCCCGGCTCATCCTCTGGATTGAGGCCGGTCTCTTTTCCGGAACCGGCCAGCGGGATGAGCGGGACCCGGACGGATTGCTCGCCGCGCTGCATGGTATGGCTAGCCAGGAACGGCAGGCGCTTCAAAAGACGCTCGCCAAAGCGGGAGAAGAACAGTTCGACCGATTGATGACTGCACATGTCGGGCGGTTTCTGCATCATGCCACCCGGGCCCTGATCCGGACTTTGCTCCCACTGGTGTTGCCCCTGAGAACGGGTCAGCGGGACCGGACCGGCCTGCAGGCGGCGCGTCGCCTGGCCCGTGCCTCCTCGGTTTTCTCCTTTCTCCTGGATGCCTACTACCTGACCGGCGAGGGTTTGATGGAAGGGCCATCGAAGGGAAAGATGATCGAGGCAGCCTGCCAGGCGCTGTCGGAAGGGTTTTCCGCGAGTCAGTCCTTGGAGAACTGGCGGCAGCGCCCGTCGGATGATCCGCTCCGGACGGTTGAAGCCACGAGGCTCGGCGGATGTATGGGACGAATGGAGGAGGCGATTGATCGGGTCCGTGCCGAGTTTCCCCCCGGTCACCTGAGAAGCTGGGTTCATCTCATTCTGTTCAGGAGATTGCGCCGTCGCTCAAGTCCCCGTGCCAGCCGGATGGCGCTCGCTGACCTGGTTCGTTTTCCCGGCGCCGGGCGGAATACCCTGCTGTATCTCCGCCCCCGGACCGAGGATGCTCCACTGGGATCCGGAAAGGGGCTTTTCGAGAGCTTGGCCGCAGTGGTGCCCATAGTTTCACGGCTCCGGGTCGCAGTTGAGCAGGGATTGATTGGTGGGGCGACCCCCCAGGAGATTCTCTCCCAGGCGGTGGCCCGGGGACTCCTCAGCGAACCGGAAAGCAGGGAGATCCAGGCGGCCTGGACAGGGCTCCGGTCCTGGCTTGAAACCGGGACCGCGCTCCCCGGAACATGAACCGCCCCCCCAGGTTTTGAATTTCTGATTTAAAAAATCGGATTGATCCACGTGTGGCTGATGCGCACGGTGAGGACCGGTTCGTCGGATCCACTTAATCGATGCCGAGTTTTTTGAGCCGGTAGCGGAACTGCCGGAAACTGATGCCCAAATGGTGCGCTGCCGCGGTCTTGTTGCCCTGGCTTTCGCGCAGGGCCTGAAGGATGCGTTCCTTCTCGACCTCCTCAAGGTACGCGGGCAGGGGACGCAGGTCCGCCCGTTCGGGAATCGGGGTCCGCTCGGTTTTTCGCAGTCGGATGTCGTCCCCATGGATCACTTCACCTTCACAGAGGGTGAGTGCCCGTTCCAGGATATTTTCCAGTTCGCGGATATTGCCCGGATAGTCGTAGGACTGGAGTCGTGACAGGGCGTCTGGTGCCAGCGTGATGGGTCGGTCCAAAGCCAGGCGGGCAACCAGTGCAGGGGCAATTTGCGCGATGTCATCCAGTCGTTTCCTCAACGGCGGCACGAACATCTCGATCACAACCAGCCGGTAGTACAAATCCTCGCGGAAACGGCCCTGGGCTACGGCTTCGTGCAGGTTGCGGTGCGAGGCCGAAATGATCCGGACATCCACCGGGATCTCTTGCGACATCCCCAAGGGACGGATGGTTTTTTCCTGCATGAAGCGTAGGAGCTTGACCTGCATCGTCAAAGGAAGCTCGGCGACCTCGTCCAAGAACAGGCTGCCTCCCTCGGCACTCCGGATAAGCCCCAGTTGATCCGAAACAGCCCCTGTGAAGGCTCCTCGCTTATACCCGAACAACTCGCTTTCGAGTAGTTCACCCGGGATTGCCCCGCAGTTGATCGGAACGAAGGGCCGGTCGTGGCGGGGTCCGTTGGCATGTATGAGCCGGCTGACCAGCTCCTTGCCGGTGCCGGTTTCTCCATGAATGTGGACCGGTGCCTGGCTTCGGGCCACCCGGAGGATCATTGAGCGGAGTTCCTGGATGGTCGGGTGTTCGCCGATCAGGAGGTTGCCGGAGAGGGGTTGCCCGCGAGCCATGCGGATGGCACTGGTCACGAGTTGCCGAAGCACGGTGAGATCGACCGGTTTGGTCAAAAAATCGAAAGCGCCGAGTTTGAGGGCGCGGACCGCGATTTCAATGCTGGCATGAGCCGTGAGAACTGCCACTGTGGTGTCGGGGGTGTTTTGGGCGATCCACTCCACGAGATCCAACCCATCGCCATCTGGCAGTTTGAGATCAAGGAGACAGAACGCGTACTTTCCATCGCGTAGTTCCCGTCGCGCGTCTTCCAGGGTTCCTGCGCTTGCGCTCAGGATCCCCATCCGCTTGAGGGTGAGACCAATCAGTTCGACCAGATCGGGTTCATCGTCAACAATGAGGATCCGCGGGGGACTTGCTGGATCAGGCGGGTTCATAAGGGGGGTGCCACTGGCTGGGGGTCGGAGAAAAGGATGTAGAACTCGCTTCCGCCGCTTTTTCGCTTACGGTAATGCAGGCTCAGCCCATTCAGCGTGCAGAGTTCGCGTGCGATAAACAGACCCAATCCGGTCCCTTGGGGGGAGGTGCTGTAGAAAGGATCATAAATCCGTTCGAGCAGGTTTTCCGGGATTCCCGGTCCCCGATCCAGGACACCCAGGCGCACCTGCCCCTTCCGATGTTGCCGATCCAAGCGGAAGAGAACCAGAGTCCGTCCCGACCGGCTTGGAGAAGCGCCGTGGGTCAAGGCGTTCTCAGCCAGGTTCCAGACAATCTGGTGCAACAAGTCCGGGCTCACCTGTGCCTCGAGGTGCTTTTCGAACTCGACCGACCGGATTTGGCCGGAGGATGGAGTCATGCCGTGACGGCTTGCGAATTCCTCCATGAACCCCCCGAGCCAAATGCCCAGTTCTAGGGGTTGTGCCGGACGGGTGGTGGGTCGCGAGAGGGTCAGGATGTTGCCGATGACGCGGTTCAGTCGTTCGACTTGGTCGAGGGTAATCTGGTTGAGCCGCCGGTCTTCGGGATCGAGATGCTGGGACTCGTGGAGCAACTGGGCCGCGTGACGGATCGCGGCCAGCGGGTTTCTGATCTCATGGGCAATGGCGGCCGTGAGTCGGCCCATGGCCTGTAGCTTCAGTTCATGCATTTTGGACTCGAGCTGGCTCAGGTCCTCAAGGGTCAGGATGGCACCCTGTTGACCAATCGGTCGGAGGTCGGGCAAGACCGACCGACCGACTGGCGTGATGACGGGGGAAGCCACCCGGGGTTGGTTGCTCTTCTGGCTTTTTAGGAAGCGAAGCAGGTTCCGGGCGTGAGGATTGGGATCCACGCCCGGGAGGCTCAGCAATTGGGCAGCGGCTGCATTGAAGAACCGGACCCGGTCCTCGCGGTCGAAAATCACAACCCCGGTTGGCATCCGCTGGACCAGATAGGCATTGAGTTCGGACAGGTTGTCCAGGTCCAGTTTTTGGCGGGCGAGGATGGTTTCGGTGATTCGGACCCGGTTCGCCAGCGAATACAGGATCAGCGTAATCAGAAAGAACAGGATGGAAAACAGGGCGGCATGAAGCAATGGATTGGTTCCCTGACCCGCCAGCCACTTCTCAAAGCTGCGCGCGAGGACGAAAACACTGGTGAGCGAGGCCAGTGCGAGACTCCCCTCGAGATTCAGGATTGATGCCGCAACCCCCAATGGAATCATGAAGAGGTTACTGGTGAGCAGCCATTCCGCGGCTAAATGGCCTTGTGCCAGTGCGGCAATGAAAGCCAGGTCCGTAACCGGTCCCAGGAGGGGTTCCCATCGTCGCAGGCGGGCAGGCAGGGCGAGCCTCAGGCCCAAGAGCAGCAGGCTCCAGAGCAGGTATCCGCCCGCCATCCACTGCAACCGCTGGACTGCGGTTCCGGACAGGGGGAACCAGCTGGAGCGAGCGATGGTGGCGAGAAGGAGGAGGAACCCCATCATGAACCGGTAGGCGGTGAGGATCCACAGCAGGCGGCGGGTGCGTTGAGGGTTGGAGTGCCCGCTCCGTTCCTTTTGGAGCAGGGAGGTCGAGGGTGCTGCCTCGGGAGTTGTGGAGAGGAGTGGTGGTGGGGAGTCAGCCATTCCGTCAGGCCGGTTCGGGCAATCGGTGGGAATGATCATACACATTCCCGCCCGAAGAGCGCAGGGGAGCCCCGATTCCCGGCAATCGAATCGCAAATCAGCGAAAATAGAGGGGTCCCCGGTTTGCCAAGAGTGGGTTTCATGAACCTCCATGAGTACCAGGCCAAAGAAATTTTTTCCCGTTTCGGAATCCCGGTTCCCTCCGGTTTGGTTGCCCGGTCATCGGTGGAAGCCGTCGCGGCAGCCGAACGGCTTGGCGGTTCGACCTGGGTGGTCAAGGCCCAGATCCATGCCGGAGGTCGCGGCAAAGCGGGAGGGGTCGAGGTCTGCCGCTCACCAGCCGCGGTGGGTGAGGTGGCCGGGAGGCTCATTGGACAACGCCTCAAGACCCACCAGACAGGACCCGAGGGGTTGCCTGTCCATGCGGTCTGGGTCGAGGAGGCTTCGGATATCGGGCGGGAGCTCTATCTCAGCCTGGTCGTCGACCGTGCACGGGAATGCCTGAGTTTCATTGCCTCCTCCGAGGGAGGGATGGAAATCGAAACGGTGGCCGCGACCGATCCGGAAAAAATCGCGACGGTTCCCCTGCCTCCCGATCCCGGGGTCCCGGCTTATGTGACTCGAATTTTGGGAGGGGTCTTCCGGATGGCGCCCCAGCAACTGACGGCGCTTTCGTCTCTCTTGTCCGGACTGGAGCGGTGCATGCGGGAGTCGGATGCGTCTCTCATCGAGATCAACCCCCTGATCGTGACCCGAGGAGGAGAACTGCGTGCCTTGGACGCCAAGGTCAACCTGGATGACAACGCGCTCGGCCGTCATGTGGAACTCGCCGCGCTGGATGACCCCAGCCAGCGGGACCCGGCGGAGAACGAAGCGACCCAGGCCGGTCTCAACTATGTGGCATTGGAGGGTGACATTGCGTGCATGGTCAATGGCGCGGGACTGGCCATGGCAACCATGGACCTGATCCAGCTCAAGGGCGGCCAGCCGGCCAATTTCCTGGACGTGGGTGGGGACGCGACCGCGGCCCGGGTAACCGAGGCATTCCGGATTTTTCGGGCCAATCCCCGGGTTCGATCGATCTTCGTCAATATTTTCGGGGGAATCGTGCGTTGTGACCTGATTGCGGAGGGGATCATTGCGGCCTTCAAGGAAGTGGCGCCGGATGTCCCCGTGATTGTCCAGTTGGAGGGAACACGGGCAGAGGAAGGTCGGCGGATGTTTGTCGAGAGCCGATTGCCGATCGAGACGGCATCCGGGTTGACCCATGCAGCCGAGAGAGCGGTCCGTGCCGCCGGGGGTGCGGCATGAGCGTGCTCGTCGATCGTGAAACACGAGTGATCTGCCAAGGTTTTACCGGTCGCCAAGGGACCTTTCATTGTGAACAGGCCATTCAGTACGGAACCTGTCTGGTGGGCGGGGTGACACCCGGACGTGGCGGGACCCGTCATCTGGATCGGCCCGTGTTCGACACGGTCCGTGAGGCTGTCAAGGAGACCGGGGCCCATGCCAGTCTCATCTTTGTGCCAGCAGCGGGTGCGGCGGATGCCATTCTCGAAGCTGTTGATGCCGGAATCCAGCTCATTGTCTGCATCACGGAGCACATTCCCGCCCTTGACATGGTACGGGTCAAGACTGCGCTCCGGAACCGGCCGGAAACCCGTCTCATCGGCCCGAACTGCCCGGGCATCATTACCCCGGAGGGGTGCAAGATGGGCATCATGCCGGGATCAATCCATCGCCGGGGGAGAATCGGAATTGTCTCCCGCTCGGGAACGCTGACTTATGTCGCCGTCCACCAGACCACGGAAATCGGTTTGGGACAGTCGACCTGTATCGGGATCGGTGGGGATCCCATCCACGGAATCGGGTTCATTGACTGTCTGGCTCTGTTCGAAGCGGATCCCGAGACTGAGGGGATCGTCCTCGTGGGCGAGATCGGGGGCAACGACGAGGAAAAAGCGGCTGCCTATATCCGCGATCACGTCACCAAGCCGGTGGTTGCCTACGTCGCAGGCGTCACGGCCCCGCCCGGAAAGCGCATGGGACATGCGGGCGCCATCATTTCGGGGGGAACCGGAACCGCTGCCGAAAAATACAGCGCTTTCGAGGAGGCAT
>JAKARN010000044.1 GCA_021828425.1 Pseudomonadota bacterium
TTCCGATCTACTCCTGCAAAAAGCCAATTGATATACAAATATATCACGGAACGGCGCAAACCAAACTCTTACCTGCCTGCACCTTGCGCCAAGTCGTCGGTCTTGCAGCAAACACCAGAACCACCACCCCAAGGCTTGGGATTTCCCCCTCCCGTGGGTCCGTCAGCAGGGCCGGTGCCCGCTTCCGGTTGCTGCCGTAGCCACTCCTCTCGCGCCACCGCCTGACGATGCGAATTGCCACTGCGATAGTAGTCCTGAGTACGGACGAGTGAAACGTGCTGACGGACCCGGCGCGATCGAACATGTCCAGCGTGCGATTGGTGCGACGGGGGCAGATGGTACTGCTTTCTGCAGATGGCATGGACAACACGCAGATCGCCGCGGAAGTGGGCGTGGGTCGAGTGCAGGGGGGCCGCTGGCGATCGGTACGCGTATCCGGGTCTGGGGGAGATCGAACGCGATGCACCTCGACTCGCGTCCAAACCGGACCCAGGGGATCACCTCGGATTGGGCATCCTCCTACCCCATGCCGGGAGCCCGTCCCTTGATGGAGGATTCAACTCCGACCTGCCATTGATCCAGCATCAGAGTGCCGATCTCGGCAAATCCAGGATGGGTCTTGACGTACTGCCTCACGTCTGACGCAACCCGGGATATCGCATCGGCGATGCGTTCGAGGATCGCATGAATTCTGGCAGGCGAGCCGCCCATATGAGTTCCGCCCAATCGTTGAAGGTCCTTGACGGTCGGCCAGTGCGTCGAGCCGTTCAACGTGAGCGCCATGCTGTCTTTCGGGAGTTCGACCGTTGTTGTGACAAGATCATAGACGGGAGCGAGCCGTGCCTCGCCTTGAACCTCGTCATAGACGATGCCGAAGTTCTCGAGATGCGCATCCATTCCGCAGGCCACAGTTGGGCGCAATGAGCGTGAAGAGAGACTCCATATCCGTGACGACATGGGGTGAGTTCACAAATTGGGCTCTGTCGAATTTCAAGCGGGTTGACCCGTCATATGTGCGGATTCAACTGATCAATAGCTCTTCATGCCCGAGCCCTTCAACGACGAGTCCTGTTTCCGCAAACCTGTTGCACTTCAAACTTGAAACCGCCGTGTTTTTTCATATCAATTTCAGGATCAGAGGAAACGCAGAGTGGGCCGATAAGCCGGGTTCTGTCGAGGGCAGTCATGCCTCTCGATGCATCGTCACCGATGCACTCTAGCGACCGACCCGGGAGCCGTGCGGATCACACGCGTCGCTCGCGCGACATGCTCCCCTATTTGGTCTTGCTCCAAGCGGGGTTTTCCGTGCCGCGGACTGTTACCAGCCGCGCGGTGCGCTCTTACCGCACCTTTTCACCCTTGCCAGCCGGATGGCTTCGGCGGTCTGTTCTCTGTGGCACTTTCCGTGGGCTCGCGCCCCCCAGGTGTTACCTGGCGCTTTGATCCGCGGAGCCCGGACTTTCCTCTCCACGAATGGAGCGACTGCCTGGCCCGCTCTGCGTTCCCGGTCCCACTGTACGTGGATCGGGCCGGATTTGCAAAATCCCATCCTTTGTGCCGGGGCTGGATTTGATGGGCCGCACGAAGGGGAAGCTCGAGGCGGATGTGTACACGGCCCCCCCGCCCGTCACCCCCACCCGTCCCCATGGCATCCATCCGCCGGAATTCAACAGCGTGCGACCCATCTTTATCGTGCTCATGCCTTGATCCAGTCCTGCACCGGTCGCGAAAGAAAATCTCCCATCGGGACGCCGTTGTCACCAACGAGCAGCGAACGCTTCCCTTTGAATGCCTGTGTGAATGCCGCCATGCCCGCGGGCATTGCACGCTTGTGCCCGCTCTTGACCTCGATGTCGACGAGCTGCCGCCCCGCGCGCGACGAAGTCCACCTCCTGGTTGCGCTCCCGCCAGTAAAACACCTCGCATTCGCCCGCCAGGGCCGCGTTGGCCAGATGCGCGCCCACTGCGGATTCGGCAAGCCGCCCCCAGAGCTCGCGATCGGTCCTGGCTTCATCCAGGGAAAGCCCGCCCGGCGAGTGACTCAGAGGAGCGATTGAGCAGATCCGGAGAGGCTGAACCCAGCAGCAGAAAACGCCCCGGCCTGCGGTGCTCATCAACCAGCGAGCGCAGCACCGGGAACAGTCCCGGCAATTGCTGGACTTCATCCAGAATGGCCAGGCGATCCTCGCGCCCCGTGAGATAAAGCTCCGGATCGGACAACCGCGCCAGATTGGAAGGCCGCTCCAGATCCAGATACTCCGTATCCCCGCGCAGCTTCTGCAGCGCCCGCGCCAGCGTGGTCTTGCCCGCCTGACGCGGGCCGACCAGCGCGACGACCGGGAACCGGATCAAGGCACCCGACAGTTCGGCTGCGAGCGCTCGTTCAACCATCCTTGCAATTCAGCCGTTCAATGGTCGATTCGCAAGGATACGGTCCCACGGGATCGGACATCCCGGATTTTTGACCGGCCCAGAGGACATAGTCGGCTTCGGTGTCGAGATCGCGTTCGGCGGGGAGGAGTCGATAGGAGATGGCCTGCGCCTCCATCCGTCTCAGTGTCTCGGAAAAGACCCGGGCCGTGCCCCAGGCGATCTCCCGAAACAATCCGGGACGCGGGTGCCGGAGCCCGATCAGCACGTAACCGCCGTCCATGCTCGGCGCCAGAGTGGCCTCCACACGGGCGCCGCAAAGGACTTCGGCCGCCGCGCGGAAAAGCCCGGGTGTGGGATGACAGAGATCGGTTCCCGCAAGGAGTGCAGCCGAATGCTGGTGCAGGATCTCCCCCAGGGCATGATCCATCCGCTCGCCCAGGTCCCCTCCTTCCTGCGTGTGCAACGTCACGCCGTGACGCCGGCGCATGCGGACAAAGAAGGGATGCGAACAGTCGGGCGTCCCCCAGAGGGAAACCGGGCCCGTCCCGGACGTCACGGCCGCCGCGATACAGGTCTCTGCAAGCTCCTGGGCCAGCAAGGCCGCTCCCGCCTCACCGAGTGTGGGAATGAGCCGGGTTTTGACCCGGCCCGGCACCGGGGCCTTGGCAAAGAGCAGGATCGGAACCGGATCCATCAGGCCTCCGGTGGAGGCCCGGCCCCGAGGATCCGGAATCCCCCCGCCGCACGGCGGCGAAGCGGTTCGATCAAAAGTGCCCAGAACCCGAGATGCGTCCGCCCCTGTCCCGGCAGCCCGATCGGGATCTCTCCCGGGGCGTCTGACCGGGCCCGGTAGGTCCCGAACCCGTGGTCCCACCAGGGAAAGCTGAAACCGAAATTGCAATCCAGCTCGCCCGGCCAGGCGGAATGGTGGATTTCATGCATGTCCGGGGTGACCACGAGCCACCGGAGCCAGCGGTCGGCCACGGGGCCGAGACCGAGGTTGCTGTGATTGAAAAGCGTCGTGGCATTGAGCAGAAGCTCGAACAGGAGGACGGCCAGGGCCGGCAGGCCCAGGGCCGCGATCACGGCGAGCTTGATCAGCGCGGAGAGGGCGATTTCCCCCGGATGGAAACGGACCCCGCTCGTGGTATTGAGATCGAGATCGGTATGGTGGACCCGGTGCAGCCGCCAGAGCCAGGGCCAGCGGTGGAACAGGCGATGCTGCAGGTAGATCGCGAGGTCGAGGGCGAGGATCCCCGCGAGCAGCGCCGGCAGGCGGGGCACGCCCAGCCAGGGAAACAATCCCCCCGACCTCTCCGCCGCGAAGACGACAAGCCCGGCGGGAACGAGGAGACGGGTCAAAAGCGAACCCACGGGCGCAAGACAGAGGTTCGCCACCCGGTTTCCGGGCCGGCGGTTCCGGCGTCTCGGATACCGCCACTCCAGAAAGGAGAAAACCACCAGTGCACCCAGGAAAACACCGATCCGGATCAGGGTGAGCCCGTTCATGCCAAACCCCTACTCGCGCGGGTAGTCCGGATCGTACTGCGCGACGAGACGGGCGGGCGAGACCCCCATCGCATAGGCGATCCTGAGTCTCCACATCCGGAGCACGAGCCGGAGGGGGCGAACCTGTTCGAACCGCCGGGTGGTCGTCAGGACCGGTCCGGGCAGGATGAGGGGCGGGCCGAGCGCCTGGAGACGCTTCGAGATCTCGATATCCTCCATGAGGGGAATTTCGGGGAATCCCCCGACCCGTTCGAAACACTCGCGCCGGACCCAGAGCGCCTGGTCGCCGCTCACGATCCCGGTCCGGCGGGTCCGGCCGTTGATCCCGGCCGCAATCAGGCGGTACGCCAGGCGGTCGGAGTCGAAACGGAGACTGAAGCAACCCCATTCCGCCTGCTCCGGGAACGGCCTTCCTCCCAACCAGCCCTCGAGGCTTCCCACGGGCAGGCGGGCATCGGCGTGCAGGAAACACAGCCATTCGGATCGGGCCTTTCGGGCCCCTGCATTCATCTGGCGGGCCCGGCCCGGGGGGGATTCGATGAAATGGGTGGCACAGCGACGCGCCACCGCCGCGCTGTCATCCCGGCTCTGGCCATCCACGACGATGATCTCGCAGCCCCGGTCCCGCCAGGCCAGGAGGGCGGGGGCGAGCCCGGCCAGGGCCGCCCCGTCGTTCCGGACCGGAACGACGATCGAGAGCGGCGGATTCACCCGATCACCCCAATCACCATCTTCCATTCAATGGATTACACAATTTTCGGTGGGCCACATCGTGATCACCGCAAGTGGCAAAACCGGTGCCCGTGATGGCCAGAACCATAGCAGATCCCCGCCCTCCCCGCCAAGAGGAACCTTGAGCCCCTTGAGCATCTGCTGTGACACCGACCGGCTTCGTGGTATTCCCATGAGGTGTAACAAAAAGAACCCACGGCACCCCAAACCGATCTCTTGTGGTGTTGATTAAGTAGCCCCTGAACCTTTCAGGAGCGCACAAATTCCAGTAGCGGCCGGATGTCACAGTCGTCGGCTGTGGCAAGAGCTTCCTGCCAGCCTCTGTCAGACCGACCCATGACGATTTGAAGTGGCCACACCACCTGCCGGGGAGGGACTCTTCGTCCAAGTACACCCACATTCAATTTTCAGGGAAAAAGATGTCTTGGAGGATGACCCCTACGGGGCCGTCCTCCTCGTCCGGTACTGGGGACAGGGCCACTCCAACTTCTCCTGCCCGGATCGAATGCGCTCATCGATGGCCACCGCTATCCGGTGGCATGACGCTGGACCTCTTGGCGGTTTCCGGTTCCCAAAGGGAAGCGGGGATACCCATTGGCGCCAACCCGCTTCGAAATGGAAGATTCCCCGGGACGATAGCTCTGGTATCGTTGTTCACGGGTCAGCGGTGTGTAGCGCTTCATCGGTGCTCCTTCGACTTGCCGGTCGGAAAAGCCACGCTGCTACCGCAGCTTGCCCGCTCAGCCTGTCAATCGAAGTTGCACTTCAGAGTTGAATCCACCATACTTATTTTAGTATTAAGGTCGTATGTTTGCATCATGATCAGAAAGCCTCCTACCATCCGGGATCGCATCGCCGAACGCATCCGTCGCACGCGCAAGACGGATGTCTTCATGCGCGAGGATTTCGCATCGTTCGGGACCTACGATGTCGTCGGCCGGGCGCTGCGCAAACTGGTGGGCGAAGGACTCCTCGTCCAGGTGGGCTATGGCCTCTACGCACGCGCCAAGCCCTCGGTACTGTCAGGCAAGCCGATTCCGGCAACCCCCCTCATCGACATCGGCTACCAGGCGCTGCGCCGGCTGGGCTATTCGCCAAAGCCGAGCCAGGCCGCGATGGATTACATCGCGGGGCGCACCACGCAGGTGCCGGCCGGTGATCGCATCGCCGTGAGCGGTGCGCGCGTGAAGCGCAAGATCGCTTTCGGGCCGCGCGTCATCGAATACACTTGAAGCGGCTGACGGAAGCGCAAGCCGAGCTCATCGACGCCTTCCTCGCCAAGCGCGCCGAGCGCATCTCCACGGCGCAGATCGAGAAAGACCTGCTCATCTCCGAGGTATTCTCGGTCTTCACCGAGCCGGTCGTGTACCGCGAGCACGAGGCGAAATTCGTGCTCTGCGGTGGCACGGCGGTATCCAAGGCACACCACCTCACCGAACGCATCTCCGAGGACATCGACCTGCGAGTCGTTGTCCCGAGCAGGATGAGCCGCTCGGCCCAAAAGCGACTCCTGAGCCTCGTCAAATCCCAAGTGCTCGACCGTCTGCGCAGCCGGGGATTCGACATCTCGGACGAGGCCGTCAAAGCGGGCAACGGGAATCGCTACATCGCGATCCTCCTGTCCTATGACTCCCTCTATCCGCCGGACCAGGCGCTTCGCCCGGAACTCCTGATCGAGATCAGCGCACGCCCGCCGATCCTCGCCCCCGTTGTGTGCGGATACGACACCGCCGTCAACGAGCTGCTCGGGCGCGCCGAGCGACGCGGCAGGATCGCTTGTCTCGACATCCGCGAGACGATCGCCGGCAAGAACGCCGCCTTGCTGCGGCGATGGTCGGCCCGCCTGCGGGGTATCGGCCGGGTGTTCGCGCCGGGCAATACCCGCGACGAGGATATCGTCAGACACCTCTACGATCTCGGACGCATCTTCGAGCAATCCCCTCAAGAGATGACCGATCGGGAAGCGGGTTGCCTGGCGCGACAGCTCCTGCTTCAGGACGCCGAGGAATTCGGCAACCAGGATCCGGGGTTCAGGGATGCTCCAATCGAGCGGGCACGGGAAGCGCTCGGCGATCTCGCCGTCAGTGCCGAAGCCCGGCAGTGGTATGAGCGCTTCACGACGGAGATGGTGTACGGCGTGGTTCCGTCCTTTGAGGAGGTGATGGGGCGGATTATTGCCTTCGCAGACGTGTGGGTGACGGCCGGAGGATGACTGACCGATCATTCACCGTGAAAGGTCTCGCTGTCATGTCTGATCAAGTGGCGTCTCTCTCGTGCGTGCTCCCGCCGCATCACCGCCTTGAACGCTTTGCCGCACAGGATGAACTGCGTGAGCATGCGCGGGAGGAGGTCAACCGCGCGCACCGTTTCGCGCGAGGCTGCCCATGCCAGGTGAAAATGACCTGCACTTCATCGTAGGGAAAGATCGCACGACCTTCCGTGCTCTTCTCGAGCACGCCTGCCATCTGCAGGGCTTTGACATCGGAGTGGACGGCCTTGATGTCGCGCCCGACGCGATGCGCGATCTCCGGGATCGTCAAAACTCCTTACGTGTCAATGAGAAATGGAGGATTGCCTTTCCCGGATCTCCTGGTAGTTGCGGCGGGCCATGGCCTCACCCTCCTGGATCTCGTTCACGGTGATCACGGTGAACGGCCCTTGGCTCATCTTCCAAATCTTGTAAGCCATAACGGGCGACCGGGTGAGCAGGTAGGCCGTGTACATGTCGGCAAAGGCTCGCGTCGGATTCTTTTGAACGCCATACCAGCCACCACTATACATGCTGCTCCCCATTACCAAAGCACTCACGACACCCGCACGGGCGGCCCAGTCGGTGAGCGTTCGTTCCAACCGGTTCAGTTCAGCCTGCGTAGGCTTCTTCTTCCCCAAAAAGGGGGCAACCCCGAAACTTAAGACCTCCCACAGGGTCCGGGGATTGAGGCTCCAGGCCGCAATCCGGGCCCAGTGTTCAGTCGTGGCTATTTCGATCTTGCCTTGCTGGGGGTTGTTCGTTACTGTTTCTCCGGCACAAAAATGTTCGCTTTCCTTGAAGCGGGTAATCGCCGCAGCCAGACGTGAAGTCGGCAAGCCGTGCATATCCTCGTGCGTAGCCTTCATCTGGGCCATTTTCTGTTGCAGCGCTTGTGGATCCACAGGAAGATCGGGGTCATTGAGGAGACAATAGTCGAATCCCTTGAACAGCATTGCCGCGGCCTGCGTATTGCCCTGGTTGGCGAGAGCCGCTTCGGTTTGAACGAGACGGGCCAGGGAGGGACCCGTGAGATCCGGTTGGGGAATACCGCTGAGCATTGGGCCCCAGAGCTTGAGATCCTCGATCCTGGACGGTCGTGGCGGTGGTGGGTCACGCAGCGGATCGTAGTCATGGAAACCGGCAGAAACACGCCTTTGGGCAAAACCAGAAGGTGTATAGGGCCGAGCCCTGCTGGAGGGAGCGGGGTGCGTGGCAGACCGGACTGGGGATGCCGAACGCTTCGTCCGGTGCGTCCGGACGAGGAGGATCACCCCCACTCCTGCTACCAGGAGGACCAGCAGGACGATGACTCGGGTCGGACGTATTTTCGACAAGATCCCTGCCCCCCCAAAGTGCCCGAGTTTGTTGTACCACAAAATTGTCCATTCGCCATTGCTGGGCTCGCCTCGATTCCCATAGCGCCCCCGTGAGTTAACGCGCAGGACGGCGGGGGCGTGATCAGGGCGAAATCAGGATGCCTCTCTCGGTCGCGATCACACCAGCTATATTGAAAGTTCCGGAGCCGGGTCCTTCGGAATGACAAGCGGGCGATCTTTACGGCCGCCGAGCGCGCCGCCGCCTTCCTACACGGCTTGCAGCCGAAGGCGGAGACCGCAGAATCCAAAGCCGAGGAGGAGAGAGCCACCGTGTCCCCGCCGCAGGGCATCCCCCTGTCCACGATCAAGGCGGCGGATTTCGTCCATGAGCAATTCAACGTCGGCGCGGCCGGCGATGTACGGGCCAATCCTTCCACCGCGTCATTTTTTTCCTCTGCCCTTCCACGGCCCGCCCGTCAGGTGCGCGATCAGGCGCGAGGATACAATTCCGGCGGCATCGTCAATGTCCCAAGCGTAACCCGTAGCAAGTAGTGCGCCGATATCAGCGGTGAATTGTCGGTCGCGCAGTTTGGCATCGAAATTCTGTTCGAACTCGGCGCGCGACACCGGGTGGCCGCCATGCGCCATGTATCGGGAAAACGCATCGATCACGCGATCAGGATCGGCGGACGGTTCTTTGAGCGCGGTGGAAAGATCGAAAAGGTCGCGGCCTTTCTTGCGCTGATAAAGGGCGCAGCTTCGTGCCGAGCAGTTCATTAAGCGAATAGGTCGCGATCTCGCAGCCGCCTTCAAACCAGCGCGAGGACACGGCGAACGGGAGGCGCGCGTAGCCGTAAACCGCAAAATGCTCCCGCGAATTGATTTCGACCTTGAGCCTGAGCGGGATCGGCGGCATGTCTTCCGAGTCAAAGCGATAGAAAAACGTCACCCGGTCTTCGCTTTGCTTGTACCGCGGCTTGCCAAGCCAG
>JAKARN010000045.1 GCA_021828425.1 Pseudomonadota bacterium
CCGATCTGGCCAGCCGGTGCCGTGGAGCCGAGCGCCTGCGCCGCCCATTGGGCATAGGCCGGCTCGTCCAAGGCACGGACTGCGAGATGCTGCCAGTGGTCCAACTGGTCCAGGTCGAAAACGGCAGGAGCACGGTTGATGGAGTTCCAGTCGAAGGACCGGGCCAAGGTTTCGGGATCCAGGAGACCGTTTTCAGCATAGGAATGGCCGAGCCGGGCCAGATAGTTCTGGACCGCGATGGGCCGGTAACCCGCCCGGGCGAGCGATCCCAGACCAACCGCACCCTCGCGCTTGGCCAGCGGGGCTCCACCGGGATTGACCAAGAGGGGAAGATGGCCGTAGAGCGGCGCGCCTAGCGAAAGCGCGTGGGTCATGAGTAGCTGCCGCCCGGTATTGCTCAGGTGATCGACTCCGCGGAAAACGTGCGTGATCCGCATCGCACCATCATCGACGAGGTTGGTCAGGAGAAACACGGGTTGACCGTCCCGCCGGCACACCACAAAATCCCCGATGGATTCCAGTTCCTGGTGCTGGGGGCCGTACACCAGATCGTCCCAATCCAATGAACCCCTCCCCTCAACCCGCCAGCGCCAGGCTGCCGGCTCGCCCGCCTGGAGGCGCCCTGCGGATTCAGTGGCAGACAGTCGGGCACACCGACCCGAATAGCGGGGAGTCTTCCGATCCCTTTTTTGTTTCTCGAGATCGTCGGCGAGCTGCCCATCAGTGCAAAAACACGGGTAGATGCAACCGAGATCACGCATCTGTTTCAGAATCTCTGCGTAACGGGCCCCTCGTTCAGACTGGCGGTAGGGAGCAGACGGCCCACCGCAATCCGGCCCTTCCTGCCAGGTGATTCCGAGCCAGGCCAGATCCGCCAAAAGCTCCGTCTCGTGGCGGGGATCACTCCGCATCCGATCCGTATCCTCAATCCGAATGATGAACGCACCGTCCATCCGACGGGCCGCGAGGTAGTTGAAAAGCGCCGTTCGGGCGTTGCCCAAGTGGAGGGCCCCGGTGGGGCTTGGAGCAAAACGGAGTTTCGTCTGGGGGCTCATGCCGACATGTTAACGGGCCTCTTTCCGCCCTGCCAGTTTCACCCCGGGAGAGGAACCGGCTATCATGGTGCCCCTATGGCCGATTATTTCATCGCCGACCTTCATCTCGACCCCCAAAGACCCGCCGTGCTTGATGCCTTCGGGCACTGGCTGGAACGGATCCGTCCCGACTTGGGGGCACTCTACATCCTGGGCGATCTGTTTGAGGCCTGGATCGGCGACGACGCTCCGGAACCGGCCTTCGATCCGCTGCTCGACCGCCTGGCCGGCCTGGCCGGAAACCACCATCGCCTCTACTTCATGCCGGGCAACCGGGATTTTCTCGTGGGTGATGCGCTGGCCCGCCGCGCCGGCTGGACCGCGCTCGAGGAACCCGCACGAATCCAATGCTACGGTACCCCGGTGGGACTTTTGCACGGCGATACCTTTTGCACGGAAGACCAGGCCTATCAAGCTTTTCGCGCACAGGTCCGCAATCCGGTCTGGCAACAGCAATTCCTGTCACGGTCACCCGCAGAACGTCGCGCGATGGCAGCGACCGCACGCAAAGCCAGCCAGCAACATAACGCCCAGGCTGCCGATGTCCTCATGGATGTCACCCCAGCTGCCATCGACGAGTTCATGCGCCGTGAAGACCTGACGTGCCTGATTCACGGCCATACCCATCGGCCAGCCATCCATCGCTGGACACTGGACCACGTGCCACGGACCCGGATCGTCGTCGGCGACTGGTATGAACAGGGCCAGGTCCTCCGCTGGGACGAGTCGGGGTATCGCCTGGAGACGGTCAGGATTCGGCCGGACCCAATCTAAAGACGCTCCTCGTCAAAACGGAGATCCAGTTCGGCCAAAGCCGCCTCGCGCCGGACCGCTGCTCGTTCGGTCAGACGGTCACGCAGGTAGACCGGTGTTACATCACCCGTGAGGTAATTCCCGGAGAAGCAGGAATCTTCAAAACGGGTAATGGCCGGGTTGTCGACCCGCACGGCTTCGACTAGGTCCGGAAGGTCCTGGTAGACCAGACCGTCCGCCCGAATCAGCTGACGGATCGTCTCGACACTGCGTCCGGCTGCAACCAGTTCCTCGGTTGAGGGCATATCGATTCCGTAGACGTTGGGATAGCGGACCGGTGGAGCCGCCGAGGCAAAGAAAACCCGTTTGGCCCCGGCTTCTCGTGCGAGTTCCACGATCTGCCGCGAAGTTGTTCCACGCACGATCGAGTCATCCACGAGCAGGACACTCTTTCCTCGGAACTCAACATCGATCACGTTGAGCTTGCGACGGACAGAACGCTCCCGCTCCCTCTGCTCGGGCATGATGAAGGTCCGTCCAATATAGCGGTTCTTGATGAACCCCTCCCGATAAGGCAGGCCCAGCTGGTTGGCGAGCTGGAGCGCGCTCATCCGACTCGTGTCTGGAATCGGGATCACCACATCAATGGGCCACCCCATGGCCTCCCGATTCATCTTGTCCGCCAGCTTTTCCCCCATCCGCAGGCGCGCACGGTGGACGGAAATTCCCTCAATCCGGGAGTCCGGTCGCGCCAGATAGACATACTCGAAAAGACAGGGGTGCCGCTCGCTCCGGTCGGCACAAAGCCGGGAGTGGAGCCGACCGTCTGGGCTGATCAGGATGGCTTCCCCCGGTGTCACGTCCCTGAGGTATTCGAACCCAAGGACATCGAGCGCCACACTCTCTGAGGCCACGAGGTACGAGGTTCCCCGGGGTTCGCTACGGCACCCCAAGACCAGCGGGCGGATACCCCAGGGATCACGGAAGGCCAGCAGCCCGCTCCCGGCGATCAGGGCCACGACCGCATAGGCTCCGAGACAGCGTTCATGGACACGACGGACGGCGGCGAAGACCGCCTCCGGATCCAACCGGTCACGTCCCGTCTCTTGGAGCTCATGGGCGAGCACGTTGAGCAGAACCTCACTGTCTGAATCCGTATTGAGGTGGCGGCGGTCAGACGTCACGAGCAGTGACCGCAACTCGCGATCATTCGTGAGATTGCCGTTGTGGACGAGGCCGATGCCGTAGGGCGAGTTGGTATAAAACGGCTGTGCCTCGAGCGGACTCAGGCTGCCCGCCGTCGGATAGCGGACGTGACCAATGCCGGTCGTGCCGGTGAGACTCCTCATATGCCGTTCATGGACCACATCGCGAACCAGCCCACTCCCCCGCCGGACGTGGAATTTTTCTCCGTCGCTCGTCATGAGGCCCGCAGCATCCTGGCCGCGATGCTGGAGAACGGTGAGCGCCTCGTAGAGGTCCATGTTGACTTCCTTGACTCCCGCGATCCCCACAATCCCGCACATTTCAGGTCACCGTCGGAAGCCGCCGTTCCATCCATAAAGTCAGCGGCTGAACCCAAGGAATCAGGCGTGACTGATTCCAGTCGGGAGTGCGATTCAAGTGGGCAACTTGCCCGATCCAGACCAGGATACACAGAAACAAGACTCCGCGGGCCAGCCCGAAAACCGCGCCCAGGAGATGATCCATGAAACCCAATGGGCTCTTGTGGATCGCCGCCCCCAGAAAACCCAAGGCGATGGCACCGGTGATCACGACCACGAGGAAGACGATGATCTCGCCCACCGCAAGGCGCCAGTCGAGCGAGTGGATCAGGAAAGACAGGTGGCCTCCCAACCAAGGACCGAGCCGGGCTGCGAGCAGGAAGGCCAAGACCCAGACGAGCAGGGACAGCGCCTCACGCACGAAACCGCGCATCAGGCTCATCACCGCTGACACAATCACGATGAAAATGAACACGACATCAATCCAGTTCATCCGGACCTCACGGCAGGATTTCCCCGGGCAAACGGTCCGTCAGGGGGGGGCATGGGGCGTCCGGACATGGATCCAGAACGGAGGGTTTCCGACCAGCGCGGTCAGGCGACCGATGATGGCATATGCGCTCCTCCGATTCCGGTAGGGTCCCACCCAGAGGCGGACCAGGCGACGTTCATGGGTCACAATGGCGCTGAACCAGGTTTGGAAACCGTTTCGTTTGAGGGTTGCCACCAGCCGTCGTGCGCTGGCTTTCGAATAGTAGGCGGCCACCTGAAGATACCATCCGGCCGGCGGTGGAGCGAAGCGGTGCGCCCGGGGAGTGGACGGGCGGGGCGGCACGACGGAACCGGGAACGGGGGGCAGCCTCGGGATCTCGATCAGGGAGGCCGGCCGGGCACCGGTCGTCGCCGGCTCCGGGCGACCCTGCACAGCCGAGGGGACAGGGGGGGGCAACGCCAGGGTGACGACTTCGGGTCCGCCTCGTCGGATCACACCGGAACCCGGGTTCTCGAGATGGATCATCCAGACCACCAACACAACCAGAACCACTCCGCTGACCCAGAGGAAACCCGTTCGACGGCGCGAGCGGCTCATGTCCGGCTAAGCCCCGGGGTCATCCTCCCGCTGGCTTGGGGAGAGCAGCCGGATTCGATCAACGGAATCATTCGCTCCAATGTCCGGAACGACCCGGTCACGACATAAACCGTCTTGGGCTCCGGAAGCTGTCGACAGCGCATCACCGCCTCTGGGAGATCCTCCCACGGCTCAATTCTCGCACAGGGCAGGCGTGCGTGCAGGCGCCGTGAGAGTTCCCCAAGATCCAAACCGCGGGGAGGTGCAAGACCCACCGGATGGAAGACATCGACCAAGGGTGCGAGAACTCCGAGGAAGCCATCGAGATCCTTGTCCCTCATCATGCCGAACACCAGATGACGGGGTATCCCGGGCGTCCTCCGGGAGAGTTCATCGGCCAAAACACCTGCGGCTTGTGGGTTATGGGCCACATCCAGGCACCAGGCGGGGCCAGGGTGCCACTGCCGCCATTCGAACCGACCGGGCAGCCGGGCCTGGAGCAGACCGGCCCGGATCGCAGGCTCGCTCACCGGCCAGCGGGAATTGAGCGACTCCAGAAGTGCTAATGCCGTGGCCGCATTGCCGTACTGGATGAAGCCGGCCAAGGCCGGGGCCGGAAGTTTCCGGTAGAGGACCTCCCGCCCGTGGTAACTCCAAGATCCGGAGCGACCCTCGGCCATCCAGTCAAAATCCACCCCCCTGAGCCAAAGATCGGCGCCGACCTGCACGGCCTTGTCGCTCAAGCTTCGGGGTGGAGCCGGGTCTCCCACGATGGCCGGGCGATGAGACCTGAAAATCCCCGCCTTCTCGGCCCCGATCGATTCCCGGTCGGGCCCCAGCCATTCGATGTGGTCAATCCCGACAGCGGTCACGGCAGCGGCCATGGGATCGACGGCATTCACGGCATCCAGACGGCCACCGAGTCCCACTTCAAGCACGGCCAGGTCAACCGGAGCCTCGCGAAACGCCCAGAGGGCCACTGCCGTGCCGAACTCGAAAAAGGTGAGCGGCAGATCCCCCCGCGCCCGTTCTACGGCCGAAAATCCGGCACAGAGTGCCTCCTCCCCGATATCCAGGCCGCCGATGCGGATGCGTTCGTGATACCGCAGAAGATGGGGTGACAGGTAGGCACCGACCCGGTAGCCCGCCTTCCGGAGGATGCTCTCCAGAAGGGCAACCGTGGAGCCCTTCCCATTCGTGCCCCCTACCGTGATCACCGGTACGGCCTCCGGTCGCCAGGAAAGCCGCCTGAGCAGCTCGTCCATGCGCTCGAGCCCCAAGTGGATGGTCTCCGGGGGCGAGAGGGTTTCCAGGTAGCGGGTCCATTCCTCGACCGTTGGAAAGGAGACCGCCATCAAGGCGAGGGGGGTTTGAGCAACCGGACGAGCCTTCCAATCCGGTCACGCTGTTCCCTCCGGTCGATGATGAGATCAATCGCACCGTTGGCCAAGAGGAATTCGGCGCGCTGGAAACCTTCCGGCAGCGTTTCCCGGACCGTCTGTTCGATGACCCGAGGGCCGGCAAAACCGATCAGGGCTCCCGGTTCAGCGATGTTGATGTCCCCGAGCATGGCCAGACTGGCCGTAACCCCTCCTGTCGTGGGATCCGTCATGACCGAGAAATACGGGACGCCGTAGCGGGAAAGCCGGCTCAGCGCAGCACTGGTCTTGGCCATCTGCATGAGGGACATCAGGGCTTCCTGCATCCGCGCTCCGCCGCTGGCACTGAAACAGATGAACGGGATGCGCATCTCGAGCGCCGTGTTGCAGGCACGCACGAAGCGTTCACCCACCACGGAACCCATGGATCCACCAAGATAGGAAAACTCGAATGCCGCGACTACAACCGGCTGGCCCAAAAGGGTCCCCGTCACAGTCACCAAGGCATCCCGTTCCCCGGTGGTTTTCTGGGCCTGTAGCAGTCGATCCCGGTAGCGACGGGTATCCTTGAACTGGAGAAAGTCGACCGGGGAAAGATTGGCCGCAATTTCAACGGCGGAGTCCGGATCCAGGAACCACTGCAAGCGTTGCCGGGCACCAATCCGTAAATGGTGGCCGCATTTGGGACAAACGAAGAGATTGCGATCAAGTTCCGGGCGATAAAGCACCGCCGTGCATCCGGGACACTTGGTCCAGAGCCCTTCCGGGATCCCTTTCCGGGGCTTTTTTTCATCTGCCTCTTGCGCTGTTCGCCAGCGTGACCACCACACGCCGAACCCTCTCCCGGATGGGACACAACATGAATGTCCCATCATAAACAATTTGCCGGCCCTGGCGCTGGGTCCGGGCGGGCTCTGTCTTTATCTACCCGGGCACGGGTCGCTGGCCGAAGCCATAACGGTCGGGGTAACGGACCGTCCAGAGATAGAGACCCTCGGGAGGGGCCATGACGCCGGCAGCCGCACGATTCCGGCCTGCCTGGACTTCGCGGAGCCACTCGGGGGGCTGGTGGCCGTATCCCACCTCGAGCAGTGATCCCACAAAGTTCCTCACCATGTGATACAGAAAGGCGTTCGCCTCAATTTCGAAAACCACCTCTTCTCCCTGTTCCAGGAGGGTCAGTCGATCGACCCGGCGCCGGCTGGAGCGGGATTGGCAGCCGGCCGATCGGAAAGCCGACCAATCCTGCTCGCCGAGCCAGCCCTCCAGAGACCGCCGCATGGCCTCCACATCAAGGGGGCGCCGTGTCCAGAAGACACGATCCCGGTCGAGCGCCGGGCGGGTCAGTGCAGTCCGGATCCGGTACCGGTAGCAGCGGGCAAGCGCCGAGCGGCGGGCATGGAAATCGGGAGACACCTCTCGTGCCCAGAGCACCACGACGTCGGGAGGCAGGCCGGCATTCGTCCCCTCACGCCAGGCCCGCGGCGTGCGTCGGGCCCCACTGTCGAAATGAACCACCTGTTCGCGGGCATGCACACCGGCATCAGTCCGTCCAGCTGGCACCACCCGCAGGGGGTGGTCGGCCACGCGTCTTAGGGCCTGCTCGAGAACGGCCTGGACCGTCCGCCGATCTTTCTGGTACTGGAATCCGGCAAAGAGGGTGCCCGAATACTCCAACCCGAGTGCAATCCTCATTCCGGAACGGCGAAATCAACCGTTGGTGATCGTCGCCAGGATCTCGCGGGCTTGCGTCTTCTGCGCCGGACTTCCCTCCTCGATCACCTCGTCGAGGATGCTCTTGGCACTGTCCCTGTCGCCCATTTCGAGGTAGGCCCGGGCCAGGTCGATCTTGGTTGACACGGTTTCTGTCCCGGATCCGAGGCCGCTCACCGTGAGGGTGGCGGTATGCTGGGTAATCGCCGCAATGGACTCGTCGAAACTCCTTTGACTCTCGGGATCCAGTGTTCCGCTCCCCGTCCGGGTTCCCACAGGACTGGCAGCCGGTGATTCGCCCGCTGTGCTCCGGTGAGCAGTATCGGGGTTGAAGGCTTCCAGTTCAAACTCGAGGTTGATCTCGGTATTGGTGGTCGTGTCCGTTCCAATGTCGGATTCACGGTGAATCAGCGGGGATACCGCCTCAGCGGACGAAAGTTCCGTCTTGGAAGGTTCTGCCGGCATTTCCGGGGTTCCCATCAACTCATCAAAGTAATGTTCGATATTGTCGGTGGTCGTGGCGACAGCTCCTGTATCGGCTGGGGCAGGCGCCGCCCTCGGGGCAGAGGATGCTGCCTGATCGAAGAACGGCTCGCCGGGAGCAATCTGGCGCCCCCGCTCAGCCACTTCCGGCCAGTGGGCATCGTCGGTCCCGAAACGGGACTGGTAGCGGCGAGCCAGCGCCACGTACTCTTCGCTCCGTCCCGCTGTGGCATACACTTCAAGCAGCTTGAGTTGCACATCCTGCCGTTCCGGATTCTGATCCAGCCAGGAAGTGAGGGTCTCAATGGCGCGGTCATAAAGTCCGTAGGCCATGTGAAACTTGACTTCGGTGAAGGGGTCGAAAGCAGCCTCGTCCGGGCTTCCGGTTTCGGCCGGCTGAAGATCAGGAGCCTCCGGGGCAGCTGCCTCGTGCAACGGGATTTCCACGGATTCGGTCGACTCGTTCCGGTTAGCGCCGGTGGAAAGCCTCTCGGTTGGACGTGCAAATGCCACTGCCTCAGCCCGTTCCTGCCGCCCGCTCCGGCGCTTGAACCAGAACCAACCCAGAACCAGGATCACGAGCACCGCAAGCAGGATCCACAGCAAGGAAGGCAGGCCCAAAAACGGGGACGAGGCTGTCTTCAGGTGGTGAGCCGAGTGTTCCAGCGAGACCAAAGTCTGGTTTTTCAGGGTCAGGAGATTTTTGAGCCGGGTGATCTGGGCTTTTTGGTTCTTGACCGCGGCCGCCAGGGCGGCAACCCGTGCATTGTCCCCCTTGAGCTTCTCGCGGAGATGCGCCACAACAGCGGGAGCAGGACCCGGACGGTGGGACAACCGCATCCGGCTCGGGGACAGGAGCACAAGGCGCGATGACTGTGGGGCCTGCTGGCCAGGGAACATGCCCGATCGCCAGGTGTGAGATCGGA
>JAKARN010000046.1 GCA_021828425.1 Pseudomonadota bacterium
GGGGGCGGGACTTCTGATCGCAACCTTCCGGCATGGACTGTCGCGCCTGGCCGATCCGCAGCTCCATACCCACAGCGTCATCCTCAATTTCACGGCAACCCCGGAGGGGCCCTTCCGCGCGCTCGACCGCATTTTTCTCTTCAATGCCGCGAAACTCCTCGGTGGCTACTACCGGCTCGATCTGGCGGCACGCGTTGCCGGGCTCGGCTATACGATCCGGCCGACCCCCCACGCCTTCGAGATCGGGGAGATTCCCGGACGCCTGCTTGCGCTCTGGTCCAAACGGAGCCACGCGGTCGAGCAGGCGCTCGCCCACACCGGGTCCTCCCGGGATTTCGCGACTCTGGGCGAAAAACAGTACCTGACCCTGCAAACCCGTCCGCCCAAGACCGCTTCCTCGTGGGTCGAGATCGCCGGTCGCTGGCGTGAGGAGTACGGTCGCATCCAGCCGGACCGGGTGCCCGCGGCGCCCTGGCGGGCCCCGGGGGAACCTGGGGTGTCTCAGCCCTTCGATCTGGCCGGGCTCGTCGGGGAGACTGTGCGCGAACTCGGTGCCGAATACGGGTCGTTCCGCCGGATCGAGGTCTACGGGCGGCTCTTTTCCAGAGCCGTGGGCCGGATGGATGCGGCCACCTTCAGGGCCGCGCTCCCACCGCTCCTTGAGGAGAGGACGGTTCCATCCGAGGGCCGGTGGGGTCGGAGCCTCTGTTTTGGCAGCGACTGGCACGAATGTCCGGACCGGCCATCCCCGGGCGGTCCGGCGGCTCCGGCGTTCTACCTGTGCTGGGGAAACGGGCGCGACCTGCTGTCCCGTCTGGGATCCTGCGATCCCACCGGGGCGGCTCCGCTGCGCCCGGGACGGCTCCGGCTCCCCTGCCTCCTCCTTGGCGAGGGGCCGGAGAACCCCCTCCGGCCGGGATCCCGCTGTCTTTTGTTCTACCTGCCACGCCGGATGGGGATTTCCGCACTCGAGACGGCCCGGGAATGGGCCCGGGAACGGGATCTCACCCTGGTGCTCGTCGAGTGGCCGCGGCGCGAATACGGACTGCTCCGCCTGCGGGGGCTCGATCATCTCCGGCGGTGCGGCACCGAGGTCCACTGGCTCCGGGACGAGGTGCGCGACACCTTTCTCGTCTCGCGCAGCTGGCAAAGGCTCCCCGAACGGGAACTCGCCCGGCTGCCGGCCGCAGATCGCCTGCGGGGTCCGGACCGGGAACCGTCCGGTCCCGGGTGGATGTCCGCCGGGCCCGGATGAGCCCGGCCCGGATTCTGCACGGCCGGCACCGCCGGGTGGAGGATCCGGCTCTGAGATTTCCAGGGACAGGGGCTTGTCCCCTTTCGGCGTTATCATGGGACAAGGCTCCCCAGCCGATACTGGAACAACAGGAAACTGAGGGATGCGTAACGGTGTGATCACCGAAAACGTCCTGCGGACCGGAGCGGGCGACCTCGCCTACGCGCGTGGTCACGCCTATTTCGAGCCGGGCGCCGTGATCGATCTTGTGGTGACGGATGAGACGATCAACGCGCGCGTCGGGGGCGGCGACGAATACGCCGTGCAACTCTGGGCGGAGGGCAAACGACTCGGCTACTCCTGCACCTGCCCGGTGGTTGCACGCAAGACCTGTGGTTTTCTCTCGCCCGGGCGCGCGAAAGGAATCACCCCGCCGACGCCGCGGAAATCTACCGTAACCGCCTCAATGGCATCGTTGAGCAAAAGAATAACCCCGCCTATGATGAAGCCGTCGCCCTCATTGTTAGGGTCCGCAACTTGACGCGTCGCACAAAACAGGAAAGGGGGTTCGCAGCGTGGCCCGACGTCGTGCGGGCCAGACACAGGGCCAAGCGGAATTTCATGCAGCGGCTGGATCAAGCGATGTCCACCATGGGCCCAAGCCCGATCAGGAAGGCAAAACCATGACCCGGGCAAAACCCGAAGATCATGGCGAAGTGCTCCTGTACCGGACCGAGGACGGCCGGACCGCCTTGGACGTGCGGCTGGCCGGGGGCGATCTGTCCTCACCAAACATATTCGGAACATCTTTGCGGAAAGTGAACTCAAGGAAAATGGCAATGTGCAAAAAATGCACATTGCAAATTCCGACAAGCCTGTCGCCTTTTACAGCCTGGATGTGATCATCTCCGTCGGCTACCGCGTCAAGTCGAAACGCGGTACCCAGTTCCGCATCTGGGCCACCCAGATCCTCAAAGAGCATCTCACGCAGGGTTACACTGTCCATCGTCGGCGTTTCGAGCAGAAGGCGCGGGAACTGGAGGCAGCGCTCGTGCTCATCCGCAAGACCGCCGGACGCGAGGCGCTCACCGGCGACCAGGACCGCGGCCTGGTCGATGTCATCGCCTGCTATACCCGGACCTTTTTGCTTTTGCAGCGCTACGACGAAGGGCTGCTGACCGAGCCGAAAGGAACCGCCGGCGGTGTGTTGCCCGGCATTGCCGAGGCCCATGCCGGCATTGAGGTGCTCAAGCGGGACCTGATCGCGCGCCGCGAAGCCAGCGGATTGTTCGGGCAGGAGCACAAGGCAGGGCTTGAATCCATCCTGGGGAATCTTGACCAGAGCGCGTTCGGCGAGCCGGCGTATCCGAGCATCGAGGCCAAGGCCGCACATTTGTTGTATTTCGTCATCAAATATTCCGCAGTGATTTGCTGCGGCCTCATTGAAGCTCGGGAAACCTCATCGTTGTCCCGCCTGCTCGCGCGCCATCTCGGCAAGGTCCTCGGGGCGCAGTCGGTAGCGGATGACATTGCCATCGTGAAGGCCCCGGAACTCCTGGCCGATATAGTTGACGACCTGCTCGCGGTCGGCCTCCGGAATGCCGGCATCGGCGGCCATGGCCATCACCGAGTCCGGCCGAAACGCCTTCCATTCGAGTACGCTGCGGCGTACAGCCGCGCGTACAAAATCACGGTAGGCAAGCGACGCTTTCTCAGGGCTCTCAAGCTCGGCGCCCAGCACCTGGTAGTTTTCGGCGGAGGCCAGGTAGGCGTCGATATACACGCCGCGCAACAGCGAGACGTTGTTCAACTCGTACACGCCGATCAGCCCGTCAAGATAATCAGCGTCGTTCAGGGTCAAAAACGACATAGGGGCGTGGCCGGCCTTGAGCAACGGGATGTTGGCGGCAATGCGCGAAGTCCGTTTGTTGACATCCTCGAACGGCTGTAGATACGGGATGTGGACCAGCAGGAAGAAGGATTGCTCGAACGGATCAGTGATCGCCGCCGCCTTCTGCACCAGTATGTCGAATTCTTCCTCGATCGCGAAATGATCAGCCTGCGGCCTGTAGCTCGAATAGGAAATGCCGACCGGCATCCACCGCAGCCGTCCTCCCATTGCGGGATCGGCAAGCAAGCCGTCGGCGAGCAAGGCATGAATGCTGAACAGGTCAGGGCGGCTGATGGTGATGTCGGCGAGATGCTCGACGACGTACTGGATCGCTTCCTTGTGATTGAGGATCATGACCGCTTCCCGGCGATCCTTGCCGGCGGCCTCCTGGCCGAAACGGATCAGCCGCTCTGTTTCGAGGATGTCATAGGTATTGCCCTCCATACGCGATGACGCCCAGGACAGATCCACAAGGAGCCGCTCAAGGATGCGGCGCGCATAGGGGCCGGCGGGCAGCCGCTGTGGCTCAGGGCGGCCGGTCTCATGCAGCCGCGCCCGCTCGGCAGCGCCGAGATAGAAGCTCCTGTTCGGAATGTAGCGGTCGAGAAACTCTCTGTTATGGGTCGTGGGCCGCCGGCGGTTGTAGGGCGTTTGTAGGTGGGCGCGCACCACGGCGGCGCCCGCCAGGCTGTAGCCCGTGGCGCGGCCCCTTCCCGAGACTTCCAGCTTGCCTTCATCGGCCAGGCGCTTGAGCGCGCGCCAGATCGTCGGCGCGCTCACATCGGGTGCGATGTGGCGCCTGATGTCCTCCCGGCCCGCGCCGGGATGGGCGGCGACATAATCAAGAAGGGCTTGGTCGGTGAATGCCATGAAACGATTTTCCAAAGACTGAAACGATTATCTTATTAAGATATATATGTTTTCTCCTATCGTCAAGATATCGTTTCACGAATATTGAAACGATGGATCGGCCTGTCCGGGCTGCAACGATTGATGCCAGGACGTGAAAGCCTTGGTGGCTAGCTTTGGAATAAAACCGTCCCCCTCCGGCAGACTTTCCCGACTTATTCGGGAGATCGCCATGTACGCCGGCAAGCCTGTCTTCGCGCAGCTGACCTGTCGGAAAAGCCTGAGGGATATCGAGGCGTGTCTTTCGGCGCAGCCGGCCAGGCCCTGTCGCGGGGGCATCGGGGGCACCGTCTCCTTGGAATCACGATCCCCGGTCAGGCTCATGCATTGGAGGAGGCTGGAGCAAAAGGAAGACCATACGAAAAAATCGGCCCACAGGGATGTGCTCGGGAAGGTTTTGTTACAATGAAAACATGGACATTCAATCGGCTGATGTCCAGGTGTCTGTCTTGCGGAACGGGTATGGGTTCTCGGACGGGGCGCTGGACCCTGAGGTAACCGATCGGCCCCCGTTTATGCGCTTTTTGCGCATTGACCTGTCGGGGCGGTGCCTGATGAAGAGTTCTTCGCCATGAGGAGGAAATGAAATGGCCAAAGTTGTGTGTGTTCTCTATGACGATCCGGTCGATGGCTACCCGAAATCCTATGCGCGCGAGGGTGTGCCGAGACTGACCCGCTACCCCGACGGCCAGACGCTGCCCACGCCCAAGGCCATCGACTTCCAGCCGGGTGTCCTGCTCGGCAGTGTCTCGGGTGAACTCGGGCTGCGCAAATATCTGGAATCCAAGGGTCACACTCTGGTTGTGACCTCCGACAAGGATGGGCCGGATTCCGTATTCGAACGCGAGTTGGGGGATGCGGATGTCGTCATCTCGCAGCCGTTCTGGCCGGCTTACCTGACGGCCGGGCGGATTGCCAAGGCCCCGAAGCTCAAGCTCGCGATCACCGCGGGTATCGGCTCGGACCATGTCGACCTGCAGGCTGCGATTGATCGTGGCATCACCGTGGCCGAGGTGACGTTCTCCAATTCGATCTCGGTATCCGAGCATGTGGTCATGATGATCCTGGGCCTTGTGCGCAACTACATCCCGTCCTATCAATGGGTCGTGAAAGGAGGGTGGAATATTGCCGATTGCGTTGCCCGCTCCTATGACGTGGAGGGCATGCATGTGGGAACAGTCGCTGCCGGCCGCATCGGACTTGCCGTGCTCAGGCGCCTCAAGCCCTTCGATGTGCACCTCCACTACACCGATCGCCATCGCCTCCCGAAGTCGGTTGAAAAGGAACTGGGCTTGACTTGGCATGCCTCCCGGGAAGACCTGTATGGGGCCTGCGATGTGGTCACCTTGAATTGCCCGCTATATCCCGAAACCGAGCACATGATCAACGACGAGACGCTCAAGCGGTTCAAGCGCGGCGCCTATCTGGTGAATACCGCGCGCGGCAAGCTCTGTGACCGCGAGGCGGTCGTGCGCGCGCTGGAATCGGGCCAACTGGCCGGCTACGCCGGCGATGTCTGGTTCCCGCAGCCCGCACCGGGGGATCACCCCTGGCGGACCATGCCGCACCACGGCATGACGCCCCACACCTCCGGCACCTCCTTGTCGGCTCAAGCCCGATATGCGGCCGGAACCCGGGAAATCCTGGAATGCTTCTTCGAGAACCGGCCGATCCGGAATGAGTACCTGATTGTGGACGGAGGCCGGCTTGCCGGCGCGGGAGCGCACTCCTACAGCGCCGGCAACGCCACCGCGGGCTCGGAAGAAGCCGCCCGCTTCAGGAAAGGCTGATCTGCCTCGCCCGACAAGCCGGATCTCCGGCATTCGGCGCTATCGGCGCCAGCATCATCAACCGGCCGAAGGATAAAACTCGATGATCGCGGTGAGGTAGTTTTGTCCCGGGCCGGGGACGGCGGCATCGCCCGGGACGTGCGGCTCGCCGGCGAGCCGGGGTGGTTGACACTGAATCCGATGGCCGAGCGCTTTGTATGATGGACCCAGAAATCTAGACAAAAACGAGAGGGGGCCTTAAGCACGAAGGCCTTTCCGGGGTCTTTTCGAACCAGAAAATTCACGAGCTCAAGGCCGCCCATGAGTGGGAGGTGACCACGCTCCGAGCCCGGCGACCCGGTCGGTGTGTCCCAGCGCTGTCGCCAGATGTCCCAGATACCGCTCAAATCGTTCTCGCACTCCCATCGAACCCCACCCGTGCGATGAAGATGTGGATAAAACACACCTGGGTATGGTTGCTTCCCCACCGTCCGCATGCTCATCATCCTCATCGCAGGCCAGCTCGTCTTCCCACGGATCAACCGTGACGTGGCGGTGTTACCAACTCCGTTTTCAACAGAACCAAATTTCCTTTAGCATCGTCGAACCCATTGACGAGATGTGCCGAAAGCGACACAAGATAGGCGTCAGGACGATAGTTCTAGAGCCGCGTTCCGGACATTCTTTGGGGTAAATGACTGTCTGTGTCCATCAGTTCGGCGAGTCAACTGATAAGGGAGTCACAGTGGCAAGAAAAAGAGCCGCTCAAAGGCGCATGGGAAAATTGGAAGCGGGCCAGTTTGGTGCCGTTCTAAAAGAGATAAAGGGATTCAGAATCCTCCCGCAGCAAAAAAAACTTGGGGAGACAAGGCTCAATGCTTTTCTCATTAACTACCTCCTGCAACGCAATCTCAGTATCGAGAACAGAAATATCACACCCGCCAAATTTGTAGGGGAAAAGTTTCGACCTGAGTGTCTTCTGCGAGGCTCGGGCAAATACCCGCTCTGCGCTATTGAGTGCAAGAAACTCAATGATCAATTTGCAAAGGCCCGCTGGAAAGAGGGGCTGAGCCAGTCCCTACTGTATTCGCACTACTACAAGGTTGTCATACTTGTTCTCTTTGACTATTCCTCGGGTGCTCGGTACTCAGCCGCATTTGGCCCCGGTAATCGTGTGGAGAACCGATTTGCCAAAGAGTTGCGCAAGGGGAGCAGGGTCCACATTGTCGTTCTCAAGCCACGATAGCCGCGTCACACCTCCCCACCTTGCTCACCCGACTCGGACGGATGCAGTGGTGATAATCACGGGGCTGACTTCGGGCTGCACGTGTCAATCCACCGCTGCATGGCGTCGAGCATATGAGGCAAGTCGTTCACGAGCGCGTGCCAGATCAAGCGGTGATCCAGCCCTTCCTCGTACCAGTGCGAGGCTATGTCTCGGAAGCCTTTGGGACCTGCCCAGGCGATGTCAGGGGCAATCTGCGCCAACGTCTGGTTGGGAATACTCTTCAGGGCTTCGCCGAACCGGATCAGGAGGCGTTCAATGGCAAGCTGGCGTTCGCTGTTTGCCAAGTAACTGACTTCAGTGTCGTGCGCGACGAGTTTCTGTGCTTTGCGGCCGGCATGCACTGCGGCCACTGCGGCGCCGCGAGGCGTCGCCGCACGTCCACCGCGGGGCGTGTCAGAAGACACGGATGAGATCGCCGCCGACGCGTCGCCGGAATTCTGGCAGGCGGCGCAGGCCGTCGTAATCGTGAATGTCAGCGTTGACGCCCAAGATTGTGCGGCAGACATCTCGCACGCGCACCAAATCGAAGATTGAAAATCGCTGGTTTGAAGGCTCGACGAGAAGGTCGACGTCACTGTCCACGCGAGCCTCGTTGCGCGCCACCGATCCGTAAAGGAAGAGCTGCCCGACGCCCAGGGCATTCAGTTGCTCGCGGCGTTCGCGGAGACGGCGAAGGGCATCGTCACGTTCCATTGCCTAATTTTACCCGGGTTGGCTCGCAGTGCGTGAGGGTATTAGTGATTGATTTTACCTATTTTTTCGGCCCGCCGCCATGGTCTCTTTGGTTGGCCGCTTCACAGAATGACCTCCTGAGGTCGGCGGACATGGAAGAAAGTGCATACAGACATTGAGAATCGATATGCACTTTCTTCCGCGGGTAGACCTGAGCGCCGGTGGCCCTGGTGCTCGTCGACCTACCGGAGATCGGGGCGTCCAGAGTTACCGGCATCGCCGTCGCGAAGCCCATTACGGGCGTTTGGCGACGACCTTTCCGTTCTCCCAGACGTAAAGTAGCGTCCCGTGCATCCGCGCCGTGCACCGAGTCACCACAGCCGCTCGCAGCAGCGCGCGCCCGACACGGGCGGCCAGCTTTGGATTTCGGTTCACGCTTGTGCCGCGGCCGGCGGCTTTCGCCTCTCCGGCCGGAATTCTTCCTGCTTCAGCGAATGGACTGCGCTTCTTTGGTTTCTTGGGCTTCGCCACTCGGACCCCTTCTACTTCAACAGCGAGAGTATGGAGTCTGCGCTCTTGCGCAGACTCGTCACTCTTTCGGAGAAATCGCCGCCAGGGTCACGCGAATTATGATGGACCCGGAAATCTGGACAAGAAAGAGAGGGATCCTTAAGCACAATGAAAACCGATCGCAAACACTACCCGGGTTCAAATCGAAGGTCGTTTTTGAACTTCTACGAGAAGGAAAGACCCTGTCTCGGTTGGCATCCGGGCACGGAAATCATCACTCCCTTCTGGTCCGGTGGAGAAGCCAGTCTTGAGAAGGCCTTTCCGGGGTCTTCTTGGACCAGAAAATTCACGAGCTCAAGGCCGCCCATGGGTGGGAGGTCTACCTCCATGCGTATGAATCTCCCATGGGAGGTCCTCCACGAGACCACAGGTGAGGGATAGAAGTCTTGAAATCTGCCTTGACAACTGGGTCCACCGTATGGGGCGCGATAAGTCCTTGATTTCCAGTCAGTTGCGCAATGTGTTCGGGTTCGAGAAGCTTTCTCGAAAAGCAACTGTTGCAAAAAATGCAACAGTTGAGATCGAGGGTGCTTGGGACGTGTGAGCGCCTTGAAACGATTTTCGCAGGACTTTGCAATAACGGTAAGCA
>JAKARN010000047.1 GCA_021828425.1 Pseudomonadota bacterium
CAGGGTGCCGGCCTCGCGCATGGCGCCTGCCAGCAGCCAGAGGATGCTGTCGCCGTCCCAGAGCTCGCCCTCGCCGTCCACCAGGAGCAGACGATCGCCGTCGCCATCGAAGGCGATCCCCATGTCGGCGCCGCTGGCCACTACCTGGCTGCGCAGGAGTTCGGGTGCGGTGGAGCCGACCTCGGCGTTGATGTTGAGGCCATCGGGCTGCACGCCGATGGCCTCGATCTGGGCGCCGAGTTCGGCAAACACCATGGGCGCGACCTTGTAGGTGGCGCCGTGGGCACAATCCAATACGAGGCGCAAACCGCGTAGGTCGAGATGGCTGGGGAAGGTCGTTTTGCAGAACTCGACATAACGTCCGGCGGCATCGTCCACGCGCCGCGCCTTGCCCAGGCGATCCGCCTCGGGCAAGGTCAGAGGCAGGTTCATGCGCGCTTCGATGGCCTCTTCGATCTCGTCGGCAAGTTTGAGGCCATCACCGGAAAAGAACTTGATGCCGTTGTCGGGGAAGGGATTGTGGGAGGCGCTGATGACGATTCCGGCATCGGCCCGCAGGGTGCGCGTGAGGTAGGCGATGGCGGGAGTGGGCAGGGGGCCGACGAGGAGCACGTCCACGCCGGCGGCGGCGAGGCCCGACTCCAGGGCGGACTCCAGGAGATAGCCGGACAGGCGGGTGTCCTTGCCGATGACGACCCGCGGCCGTCCCTGGGCCCCGGCGGTGAGCACATGCCCCGCCGCCCAGCCCAGACGCAACACCCACTCGGGGTGCATGGGCAGGTCGCCCACCCGTCCGCGGACGCCGTCGGTACCAAAAAACTGTCGTGCCATGTCTTATCCTTTCCCTGAATCCGGATCCCCATCTGCGTCGAGGGCAGCCCACACCCGCAGCGCCTGTACCGTAGCCCCCACATCGTGCACGCGCAAGATGGCCGGACCGATCCGTGCCGAAATCCAAAGGGCAGCGGCAACACTGCCCGGGTCCCGTGCCGCTGGTTCTGCCTCGCCCGTGAGGGTGCCGATGAAGCCCTTGCGCGAAACGCCGACGAGCAGGGGAAAACCCAAGCGCTGCAGGGCATCGAGGCCACGCAGCAGGCGCAGGTTGCCGTCCAGATCCTTGGCAAAGCCGATCCCAGGGTCCAGGACGATGCGCTCGGCGGCGATGCCCGCGGCCCGACAGGCGCGCACACGCTCGGCCAGAAAATCGCGTATCTCCGTTACCACGTCCGCATAATCCGTCTGCTGCTGCATGGTCTGGGGCGTGCCGCGTCGATGCATGAGACAGACATCGAGATCGAGTTCGGCCACAGTGCGCAGGGAATCGGGATCGTCGCGCAGGGCGCTGACGTCGTTCATCATGCGTGCACCGAGAGCGTGCGCGGCCCGCATCACCCGCGCGCGGCGGGTGTCGATGGAGATGGGGAGGGGGACGCTGGCTGCCACTGCCTCGACGACGGGCAGCAGGCGCGCCATCTCGGTTTTTTCATCCACGTCCGGCGCGCCGGGGCGGGTCGATTCGGCACCGATATCGATGATGTCGGCGCCCTGGGCGAGGAAGGTGCGCGCACGCGCCACAGCGGCGTCCACCGACACATGTTTGCCGCCGTCGGAGAAGGAATCGGGGGTGGCGTTCAGTATGCCCATAACAGAAGGGCGCTCCAGCCACCGGGAGCGCCCTAGGGCGGGGTTCGCCGCCGCCATGCCTAAACGGGGTGTCCCCCCGGATTCAGGTTCGGCACGCCATTGGCGCCCGCACTACCCACACTGTTGGGCTGGTTGCTGACGGCCGGACTGCTGCCGGAGCTATCCGCTGGCGGACGCGGATCACGCCCGGCCATGATATCGTTCACCTGGTTGGCATCCAGGGTCTCGAAGCGCAGCAGAGCCTTGGCCATCATCTCCACCTTGTCCCGGTTTTCTTCGATGAGGTTGCGCGCCACCTGATACCGTTCCTGGATGATGTTGCGCACCTCCGCATCCACCGTCTGGGCGGTCTGCTCCGAGACGTTGCTGTGTTTGGTGACCTCTCGGCCAAGGAATACTTCCTCCTCTTTCTCGCCGATGACCATGGGGCCGATCTGGGACATGCCCCACTGGGTCACCATCTTGCGAGCCAGGTCCGTGGCCCGCTCGATGTCGTTGCCGGCGCCCGTGGTCATCTGGTTGAGAAAGACCTCTTCGGCAATGCGCCCGCCCATGAGGATGGAGATGTTGTTCAGGATCTCCTGGCGCTCGTAGTTGAAGCGATCCTCCGTCGGTAACTGCATGGTGAGCCCCAGGGCGCGTCCGCGCGGGATGATGGTGACCTTGTGCACGGGATCGGTACCCGGCAGGAGCTTGGCCACCACCGCGTGGCCCGATTCGTGGTAGGCCGTGGTCTCGCGCTGCTTGTCGCTCATGACCACCGACTTGCGCTCGGCGCCCATCATGACCTTGTCCTTGGCGTCCTCGAAATCGTGCATGTCCACCAGACGTTTGCTCTTGCGAGCCGCCATGAGGGCCGCCTCGTTGACGAGGTTGGCAAGGTCGGCACCGGAGAAACCCGGCGTCCCGCGCGCGATGACCTTGGGATCGACATCGGGACCGATGGGTACCTTGCGCATGTGCACCTGCAGAATCTGCTCCCGACCGCGAATGTCCGGCAGAGGCACCGTCACCTGACGGTCGAAGCGACCGGGACGGAGCAGGGCAGGGTCGAGCACGTCCGGCCGGTTGGTGGCGGCGATGACGATGATGCCCTCGGTGCCCTCAAAGCCGTCCATCTCCACCAGTAACTGGTTGAGGGTCTGCTCACGCTCGTCGTTACCACCGCCCAGTCCCGCACCCCGCTGCCGGCCGACGGCATCGATCTCATCGATGAAGATGATGCAGGGCGCGTGTTTCTTGGCCTGCTCGAACATGTCGCGTACACGCGAGGCACCGACGCCGACGAACATCTCGACGAAATCGGAACCGGAGATGGAGAAGAAGGGTACCCGCGCCTCGCCGGCAATGGCCCGGGCGAGCAGGGTCTTGCCGGAACCCGGCGAGCCCATCAACAGAACGCCCTTGGGGATGCGTCCGCCCAGCCGCTGGAATTTCTGGGGATCGCGGAGGAAGTCGACGATTTCCGCGAGCTCTTCCTTTGCCTCTTCAACACCGGCCACGTCCGCGAAGGTGATCTTGTTGTTCTCCTCCGTGAGCATGCGCGCCCGGCTCCGGCCGAAGCTCATGGCTCCGCGCCCACCGGCACCGCCGCCTCCCATCTGGCGCATGAAGAAGATCCAGACGCCAATGAGCAGCAACATGGGGAACCAGGAGATGAGTATGGAAAGCAACAACGACTGGCCTTCCGGCGGCTTCACGTCGATCTTGACCCCAGCCGCCAGCAACTCTTTGACCAGGCTGCTGTCGTCCTTGGGCGCGTAGACACTGAATTTCTGCCCGGAGCTCAGCGAACCCGTGTAGTGGTTGCCGTCGATGGTGACATCCGCCACCTGCCCCTGCTTGATGCTGCTGACGAAGGTGGAGAAGTTCATGGCCTGGGCCGGCGCTTTCGTACTCGTGTTGAGGTTTTGAAAGACCAGCATCAAGATGACGCCTATGGCCACCCAAAGCAGTACATTCTTGAAAACGTTGTTCATCTATTCACCTCCCCCGAAGGGAGCTTAGACAGGGTAAAAAACCCAGAGCAATAAGGAGTGTATCCCGGTAACTCGATACTGACAACTGCAAATCCAGGATAGTCAAGACGCCGTTCATCCCTGCGTCCCGCCCACCGTAAGATCGCGAATTTTCAGGGTCGGCTGACCGACGCCCACGGGCACGCTCTGACCATCCTTGCCGCAGGTGCCTACCCCCGTATCCAGGGCCAGATCGTTGCCGACCATCTCGACCCGGGTGAGTACATCGGGGCCGTTGCCGATGAGGGTTGCCCCTTTCACGGGATGGGTGATGCGCCCATTCTCGATGAGATAGGCCTCCGACGCCGAGAAGACGAACTTACCGTTGGTGATGTCCACCTGGCCGCCGCCGAAGTTCACTGCATACAGGCCTTTCTTGACGCTGGCGATGATTTCACGGGGATCGCGGTCCCCGGCGCGCATGTAAGTATTGGTCATGCGCGGCATGGGCAGGTGGGCATAGGACTCCCGGCGTCCGTTGCCAGTGGAGTGCGTACCCATCAGCCGGGCATTGAGGGTATCTTGCAGGTAACCCTTGAGAAATCCGTCCTCGATGAGCACCGTGCATTGGGTCGGAGTGCCCTCGTCGTCGACATTGAGGCTGCCGCGGCGCCCGCTCAGGGTGCCGTCGTCCACCACGGTGACTCCGGGGGCGGCCACCCGCTCGCCCACGCGACCGCTGAAGGCACTGGTCCCCTTGCGATTGAAATCCCCTTCCAGACCGTGGCCGATAGCCTCGTGCAGGAGGATGCCGGGCCAGCCCGGCCCAAGCACCACGTCCATGGTACCGGCGGGAGCGTCGCGCGCTTCCAGATTCACCAGGGCCTGGCGCACGGCCTCGCGGGCGTAGTGCTCCGCGGCGCCGCCAGCGAGGAAGCTACGGTAGTCGCTGCGCCCACCGCCGCCTGCCGTGCCCTGTTCGCGCCGCCCTCCGGATTCGACGATGACCAACACATTGAGACGCACCAGAGGCCGGACGTCCGCCGCCATGCTGCCATCCAGGCGCGCCACCAGGATCGCCTCGAAGCGGGCACTGAGGCTTGCCATGACCTGAACCACGCGCGGATCCGCCGCCCGTGCCGCCGCCTCGACCCGCTCCAGCACTGCCACCTTTTCCTCGCTCGCCAGATCCGCAAGGGGGTCGACGGGCGGGTACAGTTCCAGACCCTGGCGCCGCTGCCACACCAGGGAGCGCTGCTCACCGCTGTGGTGAACGATGGCGCGCGCGGCCTCGGCTGCGCCCAACAGGGCGTCCACAGCGATCTCATCGGAGTAGGCCAGGCCCTGGCGCTCCCCCTGAATGGCGCGCACACCGACGCCCTGCTCGATGTGGTGCGAGCCCGATTTGACCACTCCTTCTTCGAGGCTGAAACCCTCGCTGCGGCTGTACTGGAAATACAGATCGGCATCGTCCAGCGCCCGTCGCGACAGCTGGGCAAAGACCCGCTCCAGTGCCGGCTCGCCGATGTTCCCGGGGGCGAGCAGGGTGGCCTTGGCGATTTCGAGGGCGGATTGCGACATGGGGATTCTCCTGAGCGGGCATCTACGACAGTATGCACCTCCGGATAATCTAGAACAAGTATAAAACTAAGCTAAGTCGCGAGACCACGGCGGAGGGTTCGTCCACAGCTTTTCCAGGGGTCGTCAACCGGCTTATCCACACAATATCTAGTTGACAGAAAAGATCAGAGGACTATATTTAGTTGAGAAACGCCAAGGTCCGGTCCAGAACCCAAGGAGAATCGCAGCATGTCCTCGCCTGCCCGCAGTGCCCAGTCCGAAGCCCTGGAAGTGCGCGCCGACCTCGGTCGGTATCGTGTGATCCGCCGTAACGGCAGTGTGGTACCCTTCGACGCCAGCAAGATTCAGGTGGCCATGACCAAGGCCTTCTTGGCCGTGGACGGTGGTACCGGCGCGGCCAGCGCCCGGGTACGCGATCTGGTCGGCCGCCTCACGGCACAGGTGGTGGAGACCCTCGAGCGACGCCAGCCAGGGGGCGGTACGCTGCACATAGAGGACATTCAGGATCAGGTGGAGCTGGCCCTGATGCGTGCTGGCGAACACGAGGTGGCGCGGGCCTACGTGCTCTACCGCGAGGAGCGCGCGCGCGAGCGGGCGCAGAAGCGCGAGGCCAGCCCAGCCAGTGCCCCGATCCTGCGGGTGCGCCACGCCGACGGCTCGGAACAGCCCCTGGATCTGGAGCGTCTGCGCCAGGTGATCGGTGAGGCCTGCAGCGGTCTGGGTGAGGCCGTGTCCGTGGACGCCATTCTCCAGGCCACGCAGCGCAACCTCTACGACGGAATCAGTGAGGAGGAGCTCTTCCAGGCGCCCATCCTCGCCTGTCGGGTATTGATCGAACAGGATCCCGCCTATGCCCATGCCACCGCCCGCCTGCTGCTGGACCGTGTGCGCCGCGAGGTGCTGGGCGAGCCAGCCACCCATGCCGAGATGGCGCAGCGCTATCCAGAATATTTCAAGGACTATCTGCGCACGGGTATCCAGCACGAGCTCCTCGATCCGCGTCTGGCGCAGTTCGACCTGGATCGGATCGCCGCCGCCTTGCGGCCGGAGCGGGATCTGGATTTTCAGTATCTCGGCCTGCAGATCCTCTACGACCGCTATTTCCTGCACGTGCGTGAGCGGCGCATCGAGCTGCCCCAGGCCTTCTGGATGCGGGTGGCCATGGGTCTGGCGCTGGAAGAAATCGATCGCGAAGAGCAGGCCATTGCCTTCTACGAGGTGCTGTCGCGCTTTGAGTTCGTCAGTTCCACCCCGACCCTGTTCAATGCCGGCACCCTGCGCCCGCAGCTGTCCAGCTGTTTCCTGACGACGGTGGCGGATGATCTGGACGGCATCTACGAGGCCATCAAGGACAACGCCCTGTTGTCCAAATATTCCGGTGGCCTCGGCAACGACTGGACGCCGGTGCGGGCGCTGGGCTCCTATATCAAGGGCACCAACGGCAAGTCGCAGGGGGTCGTGCCCTTTTTGAAGGTGGTCAACGACACCGCCGTGGCCGTCAACCAGGGTGGCAAGCGCAAGGGGGCGGTCTGCGCCTATCTCGAAACCTGGCATCTGGACATCGAGGAGTTTCTGGAGCTGCGCAAGAACACCGGCGACGACCGGCGCCGTACCCACGACATGAACACCGCCAACTGGATCCCCGATCTCTTCATGGAGCGGGTAGAGGCCAATGGCCAGTGGACCTTGTTCAGCCCCAATGAGGTGGCCGATCTGCACGATCTGACGGGGCAGGCCTTCAAGGAGCGTTACGAGCACTACGAGCGCCTCGCCGATGCCGGTGAGATCACCCTCTTCAAGCGCCTGCCGGCTCTGCAGCTCTGGCGCAAGATGCTGACCATGCTCTTCGAGACGGGCCACCCCTGGATCACCTTCAAGGATCCCTGCAACCTGCGCAGTCCACAGCAACACGTGGGCGTGGTGCACAGCTCCAATCTCTGTACCGAGATCACCCTGAATACCAGCGACAAGGAAATTGCCGTCTGTAACCTCGGCTCCGTGAACCTCGTCGCCCATCTCCGTGCCGGCCTGCCAGGCCAGGGTCTGCGCACGGAGGCCAGCGCCGATGAACTCCTGGCCCTGGTGGATACGGACAAGCTGGCGCGGACGGTGCGGGTGGCCATGCGCATGCTGGACAACGTCATCGACATGAATTACTACGCCGTCGCCAAGGCGCGCAATTCCAACCTGCGTCATCGGCCCGTGGGCCTTGGCCTCATGGGTTTCTCCGATGCGCTCCTCGCCCTGCGCATTCCCTACGCTTCCCAGGCAGCGGTAGAGTTTGCCGACATCAGCCAGGAACTCATCAGTTACCACGCCATCGATGCCTCGGCGGATCTCGCCCGGGAGCGGGGGAGCTATCGCAGTTTTCCGGGATCCCTGTGGAGTCAGGGAATCCTGCCCCTGGACAGTATCGAGTTACTGGCCCGTAGTCGGGTGGCGGGTGTCGACGTGGACCGTAGCCAGCGTCTGGACTGGGAGAGCCTGCGCACCAAGGTGAAAGGCGGCATGCGCAACAGCAACTGTCTGGCCATCGCCCCCACCGCCACCATATCCAACATCGTCGGCGTCAGCCAGGGCATCGAGCCCATCTACCAGAACCTGTACGTGAAATCGAACCTGTCCGGTGAGTTCACCGTGGTCAACGCCTATCTGGTGCGCGATCTCAAGGCGGCCGATCTGTGGGACGAGGTCATGGTCAACGATCTCAAATATTTTGACGGCTCCGTCATGCCCATCGACCGTATTCCGGAGGCCCTCAAGCCGCTGTACGCCAACGCCTTCGAGATCGATCCGCAGTGGCTGGTGGAAGCGGCGGCCCGGCGTCAGAAGTGGCTGGATCAGTCCCAGAGTCTCAACCTCTACTTCGGTCAGCCCTCGGGCAAAAAGATCGATGAGACCTATCGCCTGGCCTGGCGACGTGGTCTGAAGACCACCTACTACCTGCGCTCTCTGGGGGCGACCGCCGCTGAAAAGTCGACGGTGAGCAAGGGCGTGCTCAACGCCGTGCCCGGACAGGTGAAAGCCTGTGCCATCGAAGATCCCGGTTGCGAAGCCTGCCAGTGAACCCATCCGACGAGGAGCACGAACCATGTTGAATTTCGAAGAAACCAGCCGCCCCGATCCCGTACGCGTCCTGCCTGCGTACAAGGAACACCCGGATCTTGGCCGGGACGGGAGCATCGAGGCGCAGAGCTTCGAGCGGGTACGGGCCGAGGACAAGCGCATCATCAACGGTAGCGCCGATGTCAACCAACTCGTGCCTTTCAAGTACCACTGGGCCTGGGACAAATACCTGGCCGCCTGTGCCAACCACTGGATGCCCCAGGAAGTGCAGATGGCCCGGGACATCGCCCTGTGGAAAGACCCCAAGGGCCTGACGGAGGACGAGCGGCGCATCGTCAAGCGCAACCTCGGTTTTTTCACCACGGCCGACAGCCTGGCCGCCAACAACATCGTCCTCGGCACCTATCGCCACATCACGGCGCCCGAGTGCCGCCAGTATCTCTTGCGGCAGGCCTTCGAAGAGGCCATCCACACCCACGCCTACCAGTACATCGTCGAGTCCATTGGCCTCGACGAGGGCGAGATCTTCAATATGTACCATGAGGTGCCCTCGATCCGGGCCAAGGATGAGTTTCTCCTGCCCTTCATCCGCACCCTGACGGATCCCTCCTTCCACACCGGTACGCCCGAGAACGATCAGAAACTGCTG
>JAKARN010000048.1 GCA_021828425.1 Pseudomonadota bacterium
CCAGACAAATCATGTTAAGCCCGTTATATCTCCTCGCCATTCTTCAAGGCTTGACCGAGCTGTTCCCGGTATCCAGTCTGGGACACAGCATCCTGGTTCCCGCCCTGCTCCACCTCCAGATCAACCGGGCTGCCCCGTGGTTTCTCCCGTTCATCGTCGTCCTCCATGTGGGTACCGCAACAGCACTTCTGCTTTATTTCTGGAGAGACTGGTGGAGCATCCTGAAAAGCCTGATCCGGACTCGGGGCCGGCCATTCGAGCCGGAAACCCGGTTGTTTTGGCGTCTCGTCATCGGAACGGTTCCGGCCGGCCTCCTGGGTTTAGCACTGGAGAGATGGGTCCGCAGCCTGTTTGCCGGTTTTACGGTCGCGGCTATTTTTCTTACCATCAACGGCTTGGCCCTCTGGGTGGGGGATCGGCTGAAAAGCCGGACGGCCAGGCAAGAATTGGACGAGCTCACTCTGAAACAGGCCCTTTTGATCGGTTTGGCGCAGGCGACGGCGCTGATCCCCGGCATCTCCCGCTCGGGTGCCACCCTGGTCTCCGGGCTTGCAACCGGACTGAACTACGAAGCATCTGCCCGCTTCTCTTTTCTCCTCGCGACCCCGATCATCGGGGCCGCAGGACTCCTTGAAATACCCAAACTCTTTCTCGTCCATACCGACGCAACCCCCCTGCTCGGCATCATCCTGGTCGCGGGCCTCTTGTCTGGGGCTTGTGCCTGGTTGAGCAGCTGGTTCCTCATGCGCTATTTTCGAAAACGCGAGGTGACCGCGCTTCGACCCTTCGCTCTTTATTGCATGCTGGCCGGGCTGGTCGCCCTTGTACTCCACGGGACCCTGTTGCCGTAAGCTCGGGCCCCGCTCCCGTGAAAGCCAGGGCATATCACCCCACCCGCCATGGGAGTTCGGCGAAATGAGCTACGGGGCCACGTACGAGACGGAGAACCCTCCCCTGCCCACATAAATTCCTGCCGTAATACTCATCAAGGCCAAGGAAGTCGCGACCTTGTTCTGGTGAGCAAACGCCACGAACTCCTGGTACTGGGGCTCGCGCTTGATCTCCTCGAGATCTCCACCGTAGCTCATGGAAACCATCTTGACTGGAAGACCCTGGACGATATCGGCGCGGATCTTCTGGAACAGCCACTCAAGCCCTCCCTCAAATTTCCTGACCTTGGCCACAATTTCAGTCTCTCCCCGCACCATCTGGATCACCGGCTTCACATTGAGGAGGTTGCCGACCTGAAAGGTCAGCCAACTCACGCTTTCCTCACCCCGCATCCGGGCCCGGTTGTGGACATAGTAGACATCTTGGGGAAGCAGGTAGCTCCTGACTTTGGGTTCGATAATCTCCAACTGACGTCGGATGGCGTCGAAACCCTGACGACCCACATCCCTCAGGCGCATCGCCTCAAAAACCATGGTGGCCTGCCCGGTAAACAAGGTATGTGTATCGAACACACGCATCAGGAAGGGTTCCGTGATACCGGCCGCAGCCCGGATCTTCTTGTACTCCCGGAGAACCGTATAGGAGGCCTCACTGGTATTCTTGTAAATCTCGCTACGCGAGGAGGCCACGGTCAGAACCAGGATCCGGTCGTAGCGCGTCACCCAATCGGTCAGGAAAAGATCGGCAATCTCCTTGGGTGGCAGTGGTTTGGTAATTGCCCGGTGTTCATGGGAACCCAGGTACATCCGGTAGAAACGCAGGGTTTGGGCTTCGTCCCGGACATCCGTGAACATCTGCGTTCCGACATGTAGGCTGACCGGCAAGATTTCCACACGGCCTGGCCCGATAAAGTTCGGCGGCAGGTCACAGGCCGCATCAGTTACGATCCCCACTCTCATATTGTTCTCCAGCAGGTGTTCCACAAAATCAGGGGCCTGGCAGACCAGGCCCCATGTTTCTAGAACAAAAAGAAAACGCTATTCACCCTTCGGATGGATCACGAAACAGGCGATTAGGGTTTCATACGTGCCCCGGAAAGCCTTTTCTTCATGATCAAAAAAGGCTTCCAGGTGGAAGCTTTGCTATGTTCCACTTTGGCTCCGAAAAAGTACTCCCACCCCTGTTTCAGGTTCAAGGTGAGGCTTCGACGCTGCTCCGGACCCCTCATCCCGGACGGCCAGATTCCCGGCCCCCCGGTCAGGTCGTTCATCATGACCTGAAAGCTCACGGTATGGCGCCCAGGTGAAACCCAGTAGTCATGCCGATTCGCGTGCAAAGGCATTAATTGCCCGTCAATCGTGACGATTTTCACGGCATACCAATGCGTACTGGCCGGCAGTCCGGTCGAAATGACGGCATGGGGCTGGGATGGGCTAACCAAGGCTGATTGGGCAAAAACCAAGCCACTCCATCCCCCGAATCCGATTAGGGAGAGTACAAGCAATGTTCGCTTCATCATGGAAACCTCCAACGGGTGCACCTTTGCGTAAAGACCAACACAGGGCAACCCAGTTCCAGTATAGACCCATCTCACAGAATAATGAACTCCAGAGCCCACCCCCCCGGGGCGCGGCTGCACCCCCAATCCGGCCCCTATATTATTGAGAGAAAATCGTCCATGAACCGGTCCGCTTCTATTTTCTGGCCGGTCAGATACATGGCCAGAACCCGACCTCCCATCACCTGAGGGGCAAGGAGGATATCCGGGCGGACGCGCTTCAAGCGTGCGAGGTTCTTCGAGTTATGGACCACGGCAACCGTTTTGACGGGAGGATCGAGTTCCTTGGCGGCCAGGACCACAAAGGCATTCTCGGAGTCATCATCGCTCAGGGCCAGCAAGGCCTTGGCCTGGCTGGCCTGCACATTACGGAGCACCTCGAGATCGGTTGCATCTCCCACGACAATGTCCAACTTGGATTCTCCGGCAATCTCAAAGGGCTCATTCACGATAAAAGTGACCTTCTGCTTGCGCTGGTTGAGCTCCCGATAGGCATTCCGGGCGAGGGATGAATTGCCCGCGATCAGAAAGTGGTTGCGACGGGGGTGAATGACTCGATTGGGCATGATCAGGGACTCCAGCCGGCGTTGCAGAACCGGAAGAATAATCGCGCTGAGTGAGACGGTGAGGACCGTCAAGCCGAGCAGAATGACCGAACTCACAAACAAACGGGCCTCCACCCCATGGGGGGTGATATCTCCATAGCCGACCGTGGACAAGGTCACAACCGAAAAATAAAGGGCCGTCAGGAGCGAGTGGACGGGTGGCGTAAACTCACGGCCCAAGAGGTAGGTGCCAAGAACGGAATAGCCAAAAAGAAACACCAAAAGAATCGTGGCCAGAAGGGCACCACTCCCGAGACTGCTGCGGCGAAACCGCCGACTCAGCTTGATCAAGAACAAGACCGCAATGCCGATTCCCACGCTCAGCACGGGATCCACCCCAAGCGCCCCCAGTCGGGCCAGCCAGGCCAGACGCACAAAAAGCAGCATCAGGGTGAGAAACCAGATCAGGCGGGATCGTGACAGGAGTCCGATCCCGAACAGGATGAACGAGACCGTCCAGAACAGGGAATGCACCCACGGGTTAAAACCCGGGCCAGGCAGGGGCAGGCGGGCCAGGAGAACGGATCTCCAGAATCCGTCGTCGACACCGCTCACGACCCCGAGCGTAATCACCCAAAGCGAGAGAATCCAGTGCAAGGTCCCCGAATCGAGGGTATCCCGCATCTGACGGGACAGACGGCCCCAGAGGGACCGGAGACCGCTCATGGTTCAGACTCCGAGTGAATGCGAGCCCCCGGGATTTCTTTTTCAATCCGGAGGGGATCCGTCGAGGCAAAATGGATCGTCTGCTGGGGATAGGGCAAATCAATCCCCCGTTTCCCGAATTCGCGGATCACCCCGCTCGCGAGCTCATTCATGACGAGTGAATAGTTCTGGCGCCGGATCCAGACGGAAAAAAGGAGATTGACTGTACTGGCCCCAAAGTTCGAAAACACCACCGTGGGCGCTGGTTCTTCCAGGCACAAGGTGCTTTGCCGGGCCAGACCGAGAAGCGCATCGCGCACGGCATTCAGGTCGGCGTCATACGCAACCCCGATCGACAAGTCCACACGCCGGATTGGCAACCGCGTAAGATTCGTGATCTCTCCCTTGATCAGGGTCTCGTTCGGAACCCGCACATATAAATTGTCATAGGTTCTGAGTTTGACCGAAAGCAGGTCAATAGCCAGAACCTCTCCTGTCAAGCTACCGACCTGGATGAAATCGCCCATATTGAAAGAATGTTCGCCGAGAAGAAAAAGCCCGCTGATGATATTGGATAGCGCCGTCTGACTGGCAAAGCCGAGACCCAAGGAAAGGATACCCGCGGCCCCAAGCAATACACCGATCCCCACACCCAGCTCGTTTAGGGCGATCAAGATAACCAGGACCATCACGGAATAATGGACAACCCGGCGCAGAATGCGAGCTCGCCGGGCATCGTAGCGCTCGATGCACCAGCGTTCCACGAGGCGGGCCAGCGTCACGGCCAAAAAAGTGCCCACCAGCAGGATGACCGCACCGGTGATGCCCCGAGCAATGGGCACGTGAGCGATCCAGGCCGCAGGCAACGACACGATCCCGCCTCAGTCGAAAAGCCGGGTGAACGCCCGGGTCAGGATGGAAACATTGCCGGCCTGCCGGGGAGGAGCCACGGGCCTGCCGTGGACGGGGGGAATTCGTTCCAGTGAGGCTTTCTGTCCATGACCTGCCCGGTGCCAGACCAGGGTATCGGTAATCAGTCCCTCTTGGGCAAGATAAAGACCGCAGGCCGGAAGCGGCAGATTCAGGCGCTCGACCCGGATGACCTGGGCCTCCTCATTGTGAATGATGACCGGCGTCTGGATCCGGAAGTCAATCCACTCATCCCGGGTCAGGTAGGGATTCATCCGGGCTCGCGTGGTTGATGCATAGGCCAAATCTCCATTGAGTGTGTCGGGCCCGAACCAGGTTTCTGAAAACCGGAGGACCGGCAGGTCCAGATCCAGGGGAATGGACCGGTCCTCCGTCCTGACCTCGAGTCGACACCAGAGCGGACTTGAAATCCACAGGGTCAGGCTTTCCGCAGGCGGAACCAGGAGTGGCATGACCGGTTTTGTCACCAATGGCCGATCCGCAAGTTGCGGCATAAAGGCCAGAGATCCCGGTGGATCACGAAACGGGTATCGGCAACTTGACCAATGGGCCCATTCCGCCGACCCGGCAGTTTTCCGGTCAATCCGGGGCTGAGTCACACCCCCCATGCGGTAGTTCCAAAAAAAGTTCCATTCCGAAGGCAACCGTTCAGCCACGAAGTCCAGCTCACCCACCTGCAGGGTCAGCGCATCACCCAAGGCGACGCCGTAAGGATTCTCCCACCAGTCAGACATCGGATCGTTCCCGTCGGGACTCTCCGTACTCGGCTCCAGCATCGGGCGAAGCCGCAAGTTGCCGCTTGACCTCCTGCCAGATTGAATCCAGTTCGCCAGGAGACATCTCAGTGAGTTTCCGGCCCTGGAGGGCCACAGCATCCTGAAGCGCATCGAATCGGCGACGGAATTTGCTCGTACTGCTTTCGAGCGCCCGGTCCACGGGGATTCCAGCCCACCACGCATAATGAATCAAGACGAACAAGAGATCTCCGAGTTCTTCCGTCCGTGAAGTCTGTGAAATCTCCCGGTCTGCAACCCTGAGTTCTTCCAGTTCTTCTGCCAGCTTATCCAATATTGCCGAGCGGGTTTCCCAATCAAAGCCGGCTCGCGAAGCGGCTTCCTGTATTTCCCACGCGGTCTCCCATAGCCCGCCGAAACGGGCCCGGGCATCAGCGGATGAAAACAGGAGGGGTTCCTGGTCCAAGCCTGAAGATTTCATGCTTGAAGTGTACCCGGAGCGACCTTCACCTGCCGATCACCGGAGCCAGAATGCAGACCGTCATGCCACGGCCGGATCGACCTTCCTCCCACGCCTGAAATAGCATAATCACGCATGGAGGTTGCGCATTGTCTGTCTGGTCGCTGCGCTTGCGCGATTTGCACAGACCCGGCAAAAGAACCCGCCAACTGCTTATTTTTTGGTCGGAACGACATCTTGGGGAGCAGTCAGCAACAAGGGATCCAGCAGCTTGGAAAGTTCCTCTTCACCAAGCCCACTCTGTTCCCGCGCCACCGAAATGATGGGCCGCCCGGTCCGGTAGGCCTCTTTGGCAATCCGGGCTGCCTTCTCATAACCGATCAGGGGATTCAGCGCCGTGACCAGAATCGGGTTCAGGGCGAGTTTCTCGCGCAGATGTTCCTCGTGAACTTCAAAATCGGCAATCGCGCAATCCGCCAGCAGTCGGCTCGCACTGGCGAGCAGGGAAGCACTGACCAGAACATTCCGGGCAATGAGCGGCAACATGACATTGAGTTCAAAGTTACCCGATTGTCCGGCAATCGTCACTGCGACATCCTGGCCCATGACCTGAGCGGCCACCATCGCCACCGCCTCCGGGATGACAGGGTTGACTTTCCCCGGCATGATGCTGCTTCCGGGCTGGAGATCACGGAGATGGATCTCGGACAACCCGGTGAGCGGTCCGCTGTTCATCCACCGCAAATCGTTCGCAATCTTCATCAGGCTTACCGCCAGTGTCTTCAAGGCACCCGAACATTCGACCGCATCGTCCTGCCCGGCCATCGCCGCAAAGCGGTTGTCCGCCGGAAGCAGTTCCAAGCCCGTGATTTTCCCAAGCTCCTGGAGGGTTCGTTCCGCAAAACCGGGGGGCGCGTTGATCCCGGTCCCAACTGCGGTTCCTCCTAATGCCAGTTTCCGGAGCCGAGTTGCGCAATCCTGCAGGCGCTCGCGGTCATGGCGAATTTGTGCGGTCCAACCACTGAGCTCCTGTCCCAGTGTGACCGGCATGGCATCCATCAGGTGGGTTCTCCCCGTCTTCACGATTTTTCCGAGTTCCCGGCTTCGCTTCCCGATGATTTCCTCAAGATGGATCAGGGCCGGCTCCAGTTCCTCGCGCCAGACAAGAAGCGCACTGAGATGGATGGCGGTGGGTATCACGTCATTGCTGCTCTGGCTCATGTTGACATGGTCATTGGGATGAACGGGCGCCCCCAGATGACGAGTGGCCAGATGCGCCACCACCTCGTTGACATTCATGTTGGAGCTGGTACCCGAACCGGTCTGGAAGACATCGATGGGAAACTGGTCCCGGTGCTGCCCCGCACTTATGGCGGATGCGGCCTGCGCAATGGCCTCCGCCATTGCCGGCTCCATTCGACCCAGGGCCATGTTGGCCTGTGCCGATGCCTTCTTGATCAAGGCCAAGGCCCGGATGAATGGAAAAGGCATGCACTCGCCGCTGACCGGGAAGTTCTGAACGGCCCGTTGCGTCTGGGCACCCCAGAGGGCATGGGCAGGGACCCGAAGTTCCCCCATGGTATCGCGCTCGATCCGTTCAGCTTCCGGGGATTTCGGAATGGAGGGTTTCATCATCACTTCTCCCCTGCAGGGCAGGCTGGCTTCAGTTATCATGCAAGAGCTTATTTTAACTCCGAAAACGCATGGACCCACCAGACCTCTGCTCCCTGTCACCTCTGGACAGCCGGTACGCGGAGATCCTCTCCGACTTCGGACAGGCCATGGGTGAGTATGCCCTGTTCCGGAGACGCACCGAGATCGAGATCCGCTGGCTCTTGTGGCTGGACCAAAAACTGGCGAATCGGCTTTTCCCTGCTCTTTCAGCGGAGGATCGAGCGACTCTCGAAGCTCGAATCCAGGACTTCAACCCGACCGCTGCCCTCCGGATCAAGGCCATCGAATCGTCCGTGCGGCATGATGTCAAGGCCGTTGAGCTTTTTCTCAGGGAAGCTATGGCAGGAGAAACATTCGGGGCGACGCTCGCACCGTTCTGGCATTTTGCCGCCACCTCGGAAGACATCAACAACCTGGCCTACAGTTTGATCTGGAAGGATGCCCAGCAGAACTTTTTGGTTCCTGCCCTCAGTCAAGTCTTGGACTGGCTTTTGAAAGAATCCCGCCGGCATTCCCGTGTGCCCATGCTGTCCCGTACCCATGGCCAACCGGCTTCCCCCACAACCCTGGGCAAGGAGCTGGCCAACTTTGCCTGGCGTCTCGCGGATTGCCGGGATGCGTTGTCGGTCTTCCGATTCAGCGGCAAGTTCAATGGCGCAGTGGGTAATTACAATGCCCATCAACTGGCCTTGCCCGACGTCGACTGGGTATCGCTCACGGCCGAGTTTGTCCGGTCCTTCGGTCTGGATTTCCAGCCCCTGACCACGCAAATCGAACCGCATGATCGCCTCTCGGCCTGGCTGGATCTCCTCGCCCGCACCAACCGCATCCTGACCGGCCTTTGCCGCGATTTCTGGGGTTATATTTCTTGGGGCTATTTCATTCAGCGGGTTATCTCGGGAGAAGTCGGTTCCTCGACCATGCCGCACAAGGTCAACCCGATTGCCTTTGAAAACGCGGAGGGCAACTTGGGGGTCGCAAACGCCCTGCTCCGCCATCTGTCGGACAAACTCCCCGTCTCCCGCTTCCAGAGAGACCTCAGCGACTCGACGGCCCAGCGGAGCCTGACCCCCGCACTGGGGCATACCCTTCTCGCCTGGCGTACCCTCCGCGAAGGCCTGTTGCGCCTTGAACCCGATACCGCGCGGATCCGTGAGGATCTCCTGGCCCATCCCGAAGTCATTGCCGAGGGTCTTCAAACCCTGTTGAGGCTTCGGGGAGACCCCGACGCCTATGAGCGGCTCAAATCGCTCACCCGGGGGCAATCTTTGGATGCCGCCAGCCTGAAAACATGGATTCAGGGCCTCGACCTCGATACCGAGACCCGGCAATCCCTGGAACGTCTCAGCCCCATCACCTACCTCGGCCTGGCGGTGGAGCTCGCCGAACGAGA